>JAUHYO010000369.1 GCA_030426325.1 Gammaproteobacteria bacterium
CTCGCGGCGCATAGTTGGCATTCACGCGTCGATCCAGACTGATTCGATCACCAAGAAATCGGCACATAACAGTATCCATCCAGGCCGTTTCGACAAACTGCCACGTCATTTCAAACGTGTGTTCGTCCCACCAGCGACCACTGGCGACGACTTTCATGTCATCGGTTTGATACTGGTGATGCAGCTTGTTTCCGGTCATGCTGGTGCGACTCTCCAGCCACTGGCCCAATCCAACCATCACATTGTGAGTGCCGCGATGATCGTTGAGCTGGAAATCCATGCGATCTTCGCTGAACGTCAGCTTGACGGTCGATACGTCGTCTTCGTTTTCTTCCATCTGGAAGGTTTGTCCGGAAATGCGTTGAGCCGTTGGTGATGTCGTACGGTAGACCTCGGGCAACAACCGTAGATTCTCCGTCCGCTGACGGAGCTCATCGCTTGGGGCATCTAGCGGCTGCACGGGTGATTCGCTGAATGCGGCCGGAAAGTATTTCCAGACAATCTTCAGCAACGGGTAGTCCTGCACGCCCGCAGTCAAGGCGAGAACGGCATCGTGATCTGGGAAAACAATTGAAAACTGTCCGAAGGCACCTTCGGCGTAGTAAGCATTGACAGGGTCTTCACGCCACCAGTGATAACCGTAGTCCTCGCCCGGCACCTGTAGGCGAGTTGCTTCGTCAACCCAATCCGCCGGTATAAGTTGCCGTCCGTCCCAGGCACCGCGGTTTGCGTGAAGAATGCCCAGTTTCAGAGTATCTGCGGTAGTCCAGCTTAGTCCGTTGCCGCCGGAGTTGATCCCGTTGGGGCTGGCGCCCCAGGTCAAACCCTTGATACCCAGCGGGCGAAACATCCGTGGTTCCAGATAATCGCGAAGACTTTGCCCGGTCGTTTTTGTGATGATCGCCGAGAGCATGAAGCTCAATGCGCTGCTGTAGACGAAATGCGATCCAGGCTCAAACTCAACTGGAATCTTGAAGAATTCTGCAACCCAGCTGGTCTTGACCTGCCGGAATACGGAACCTGAAACACTTTTGGCGTGACCTGATTGCATCGTGAGAAGATCGCGCACGGTCATAGCCGCCAGGTTTGCGCTTACAGCCGACGGCAATTCATCCTCAAAGAACGAAACAACAGTATCATCCAGCGAGAAGTAACCTTCGTCGATTGCAATTCCCACGCCACATGCCGTAACGCTCTTTGTCAAAGAGTGCATCATGTGCGGTCTTTGGCTTTGGTACGGCCAACTCCATCCCTCCGCGACAACGTGGCCACGCCGGTACAGCATGAAGCTGTGTAGGTGCAGGTCGCTCGCGAAAACGTGATCGATGAAATCGAGAATGGCTCGCGAGTCTACCCCGGCTTCGCCGGGTGATGTACGCGGCAGACCATCGTCAAACGTCCCGGCCGCGTGGCCGGTTCCGGGCAACATGAAAGAAAGAGGTACTAATGAGCACCCGGCACCTGTCGCCATCGCACCAAGTACTTGTCGCCGTGACAGATAGATTCTCGAATTACTCGATCCCATGACTGTTTCCTCGCAGCTCTTCGCTCAATAGTAGACAATCTCAAATCGCAACCCGAGGATGACGGCGTTGTCGACTATGGATAGCGCCGACGGGTTTTGAATGAGTTGAATATCCGGCTGAACTATCAAGCGATCGTTGATCTTCGCACGATAAGAAACCTCCCAACTGGTTTCACGATGCTTGATGTTCGGGTCAAACTGTTCCAATGAATTTCTATAGGGCCGGCCTGCCCCAACCGAAGCGAGTGCAAATCCCAGCAGGTCATCGGGCCTGGATGCAACTGGTGCGGCTATCACAAACCCGGCACCAAAATAGTTGCTAACCGGATTTAGCTGATCATTCGCCTGCCCGTAACGCATGAATCCTGCGACCGTACGGCCTCCCAGCTCGGTTCGCGTTTCGACTCCCGCATACCACCCCTCATTCCGGTTCGACGTACCGCTCGAGTACAGCCGATCGAACTCCCCTGAATAACGCCAAATGCCAGACCAGAACCGGCTTCTTGCGCCAAAATTGACATCGACCTCTGCAATAGACAATACGCCGTCGTCACCGCCAAGTTCGATAGCGGTTCGTGATGGGTTATCCGGGTCTCCTGGCACCCCATCCAGGACCGCCACACGAACCGTGACGTTGTCGAGGCTTGCATCTGCGCGAGCAGCTAATGACGTTACCGGAAAAATGCTTGGGCCGTTGTCTCCGGTTTGACCGATTTCTGCGCCAATACCATGTGAGCTATTTAGAAACAGATCGCTGACGCCGTTTGTATCGAATTCGCTATTGAGATCGTAGAGCCCCGTTCGTAAGGACCAACTTTGATTACTCAACTCATACCAAAATTCGTAAAGTCGAAAAGCGTGACCAGCTTCAATATTGCTCACAACCTGAAAGTCACCAACGAACTCGTCCGAAAACGTCGTGCCATTGTTGTACAGGCCATGCACAAACAATTGACCTGAGCCGAAGCCCCATGCTTCTGAGACATCGACATCGAGCGTCATATTCAGGTTATCGAGGTACACACTGCCGGTCGAAATGCCACCGGACACATTACTCAAAAACTCTCCGGTGTATGCAGCCTCGAACTGATAGCCGTCGGCGAGAGAGTAGGTCCACGAGAAAATCAGTGCTGCGAAAGTTTGATGTTTCAGGCGATTGATACTCATCATCACTCGCATCAGTGTGTTTTGCGACGGGTGTTGAATCTGGCAGCGAAACACTGGTGCGATTCGACTCAAAAGCAGGCGGCATAACATGAAGATTGAGCAAATTCACATTAGCCGTCGCTTTAACTACGATAAGTGCTGGATTCTAGAACCTTTGGTTATATGAAATGCCAAATGTTCGTCCGACGCCAGCAACATACCAATTGTTATTGTTGCTGATTTGAGAGTACAAATCGATATATTGCTCATTAAAGAAATTCTGAATAGCGATACCGACAGT
>JAUHYO010000370.1 GCA_030426325.1 Gammaproteobacteria bacterium
TTGTTTTCAAATAGTTGCTGTCCGTATGCCAAGAAATGCTCTCGTGGTAGGAATGCCACGTTCCGGAACAAGCTTGACCGCCTCGGTTTTCGCAAACAATGGCTATTTCGCCGCCGAAACCTCAAACACCCAGCTTCGTCAGGAGGACGAGAATAACCCGATGGGCTATTGGGAGGCGGATGATCTGATCGAGGCCAATGTTGAACTTTTCAATGCGGTTGGCTATTCCGAGCACAATACTTGGAGATTTTCCGCAATTTCGCAGTCGCAAGGGGCCGAGATCAGCCGGCTTGCACCCTTGGCGGGACATCGGGAGCTGGTAGCACAGTATGACGCGCATGCCCCCTGGATTTGGAAAGATCCTCGACTTTGCTACACGCTGGGTTACTGGTGGAACCTGGTCGATCAGGCCAATACCGGCGTTCTCCTGATACGACGCAACAGAGCGGAGATATATAGGAGCTTTGTCCGACTGGAATGGCGCGACGATACGGAAAGTAATAAGCACGAAGTGTATCGCAGAATCGATGCGCATCTCGCCGCAGTTGAGCGTGACCTCAAGCAGTTCAATATTCCATACATCGAAATAGACTACAGTGACTACAAGCTAGCGCCGGAAGAAACCGCCAAAAAACTGTCGCGACATTTTGATTTGCGACTCACGTCGACTGACCTTGGTTTCGAGTCAAAATTTAATAGCAGTACCTTGCGCGGTCGTATGACCGATCGCCTTGAGTCACTTGCATTCATGTTGCCTGATAGCGTTCGTAAAGGCTTGAAGGCCGCGATGCCCGGGCCAGTGTTGCGAACACTGTTTCCCAAAAGGTTTCGCTAGTACTCGTACGTGCGACTACGAGTTGTTTCGACCTAAGTACCGTTTCGCAAAGTGTTCGCAAAACCTTTCGATAAACTCGTGACGTTCGCCTTCTTTTGAGAAGGTATGATCGGCTTCGTCAATAATCTGAATGTCCATAGCACCTTCGCGTGTATGTTTCGAGACCACAAGTGCTGCTTCACTGCGCAAGAGCCATAAGCCCGGGTCTCGGGCAGAAAAGAAAAACGAAATATGTGTCCCAATGTTGCGTAAATGGTGCAGGTCCTTACCGAGTTGCGAAATGTTTCGGAGCTTCAGCTTTTCCAGTACCAGAGAAATGAATTCATTGATCGTCTTTGCAATGTAACGGACGATAAAAGACAAAAGTTGCTTGTAATTGATTCTGCCGGAAAATAGTTTTTTCCAACGTGAACTATCGCGCAATGCGTATTCATAGTGCTTTCCTGCACTTTCAATCGATTTTCCTGCGGGCGTTTCAAGCGACATGCCGGACCGCCAATAGAATGTCAGCGGATTAATCATGATTGTCTCGCAAATATCGTAGTCGCGTAGCGTCAGACTTGAGTGAAATGATGTGTGGGATCCGCTGCAAAGGCCAGCAAGCACGAACCTCTCGGCTCCGAGGTGGGCCTTGGCGTGGAAAAGAATTTCGGCCAGATTTGCTGTGCCGAACTCGGGGTAAGGGTGATTTTCGTCAGGCGCTTCCATAAGTACGCTTTCTCCTAAATTGTGCAGATCAAAGCGAATACTGCGAATCCCCCGTTGCGCCAGTGTTCTGGAAAGTTCGACGTAAACTCGGTTTGGCCCGATATTGTGGACAGACCCACCGTTGGAGAGGACGACCAATGGGTAGTCAGACGCATCCGAACTATCCGGTTGACAGTAGATACCGACCAGGCCTGATTGCTTCGTACGTATAACGGTCTCGGTGTAGCCGTCACGCTCATGCTTATTCAGTTCTTTTACTGAAGCGTTCGTCAACGCTGATTCGTGCGCTATGGCATCGTCGTGTGAACGGGAGATTATCCACTCGACAATGTAATGAGACGTCTGGTAAGGAATTTCCGTAAAATGGGGCTCGCGAACCATGCCATCAAAGTCCGGTCCGACATAGAACTCAGTGTCGATGTGCTCAAAGGTATTCTCGAATGACACGGCGGCACCGCGTTCCCTGTTAATTACCAGCGCGTCAGCGACTGACTCCAGATTGGAGCCATTTACCTGCACACCCTTGATAGCGTTGATCGTTTCGTCAGAAAAGACAAATCCGCCGCTCTCAAGAACTCCTGTGTCTTCAGCTCCGGGTTTCCGGGATACCATACTCGCGGCCCAGAGCTGACGGGAGAAGTGGCGACCGTTGTGGCATGGCTCCCACGCCACAAGCATTGACGCACCAGTCCTGGCTGCCGCCAATGAAGCCAGGGCTGAGCCGAATCGGACGCCCACCAGGCAAATACGTTTTACGCCGTATTCGTTCCGCAGCCGGTCTGCCTGGATAGCAATATCGGACTCCCAGCGGTCCACCAGGTTCGCTGTCCGTGGATGACCGGACGAATTCCCGGTGCCTGTATAGTCGAACCGGACAGTTGGTATACGCTGCGCCGCGAGACGGTCTGCCAAAAATCGAAGCGTTCGAAACGAGTGAACGTACTCGAATCCAATGGGATTGCAGATTACCACTCCGATATCGTGGCAGGACCCGTCGTCTGGCATATGGGTGCACGAGAAAATTGACTCATCGCCATTAGGCAGCCAGTACAGCTGCTTTCGGATCGCGATATTGCGCGGCTTTGGCGTGCGAATCATCACAGCAGAATCGTCCGTGATAGATTTATCGCAGAAAGCGAAACCCTAAGTGGCGTATCGGAATCGTTGACTCGAGTCGCTTTGAACTGATGATTGACACCTGGAATCAGATGCCCGTAATTGTCATCAAACTCCCAATTTCGGGCTTTCAATTGTGCGAACTGGAGAAAGCTATCGGATTGGAGTGTAATGAGGGTGCTGTTGTTGTTCTCGACCATATCGATGGTTATATTCGCATTTGCCTGCCTTTCCAAATCATAAGAATCCGGAAAATAGCACTGCGATGCAATCAGGTCACCATTTGACTTCTTCAACGTTACAGCAAC
>JAUHYO010000371.1 GCA_030426325.1 Gammaproteobacteria bacterium
CCGCATCCCGCAGGATTTTCTCGAGTTCAAAAGCTTCCTCGCCACCCAGCTCATGGACGAGGCGCGCCACCAGGAGGTCTTCCGCAAGCGCGCGCTGTCCTGCGGCGGCCTGCTGCATGCCGCGCCGGGTTTCGAATGGGCGCTCGCCGCCATCCTCGCGGCGCCCACGCACACCATGGGCACGTTCCTGCTCAACGTCCTCGGCGAGGGCCTGGTACTGTCGATCTTCCGCTCCGGCGAGATGATCGCGAAGACCCACGTCGACAAGGAGATCTTCCGCCGCTGCCTGCAGGACGAGGCGCGCCACGTCTCCTACGGGGTGATGGAACTCAAGTCCTACATTGCCGGCCATCCGCAACGGGAAGCGGCCATCGAGGAGCTGCACCGGTTCTGCGACGTCGGCGAACAGGTCATCCTCACGGCGTTCACCGAGCCTGCGCTGATCGAGCCGCTCGCGGGGCTGCTCGGCGGCGGCCTGAAGTACATCGACCAGGGGATGGAGGGCATCCGTCACGTCTGGACGATGTTCATCAACGAATACCTGCAACGGTGCGAAGGCGCCGGCTTCGATCGCCGCACGCGCTGCACGATTCCGCTCGAGTTCCCGTGGGGGGCCGCGGCATGAGCGCGCTGGCCGAGACGACCGCCGCGCTGGCTTTTCCCTCGCGCGAGTACTTCGCCGCGCTGGCCGGGCTGATGAACGCGAACCGCGCCCGCCAGGAACAGCTCGGTTACATCGACTGCACGGCGGTGTTCTCCGTCACCGAGGCCGACGATGATGGCGCGACGCGGCACTTTCGCATCACGTTCGAGGAGTTCTCCGCGATCGCGGTCGACGAGGTCACGGCGGAAGAAGCAACGGCGGCCGATTTCGCGCTGAGCGGCAGCCTCGCAACCTGGCGCACCATGCTCGAGTCGATCGCGGCCGGGGCCGGCCGCCCGGCGCTCGAGATCGCGCCACATGTATTGCTCTTTAGCCGGTTTCCCCTTGAACGGTATGTTGTTCATTTCCTGCATCAGCACACGAACGCTGAAGGGCCGCCAGTTGAAGCGCATGCCAGACTCTTGCTCCACGTTATGCAATCGCATAACCGTAAGATAGGTATAGGTGCTGCCGATCGAAAACCAGAAGTCAATTTGTCTCATCGGCGTCTCCGGGTTGCCCGAAATGATCCGGCGTGAATATTCTCGGACTGTCAGGATCGGCAAACCGGTCGGCAAGTTGTCGAACCGTCGTGACAAGTTCCGCGCGAATTGCATGCAAATCATCGATCTCGGACCGGAGGCGCGTGCGCCTGAGAATCGATGCCATCGATGAGAGTAACGTCGCCTGCGCCTCGATGACCCACAACGATGTCGAAAAGCTGATGACGAAAACCACTGCTGCGACGATCGCCCAGCCCAGTCCAAAATAGTTGCCGATCAGAAATGCAGCGACCAGGTACAAGAGCGGCAGCAACGCAACCGCTGCAAAAACCTTGAGCGTTGCAACATCGTCGGTTTCATAGCTGAATCGTTCACCAACCACGGCCGCAACCCAGCCGACCGGCAAGTGCAATAACAGGCCCGGGATCGCAAGCGGGAGCAGCAATATCGCCAGGATCGACCGGCCCATCAATCGCCGAAATGCCTTGCCGACCGAAATTTTCGTTCGAAGCTGGTAGTCCTTGAGCCCCATCGCCTCAAGTCTCGACTGGTAGTCTTCTACGCGAGCCCGGAACGCAATTGCCTCCGGTTCCTGACATGATCGTTCCCAGCTCTTGACGAATCGACGGTTGAGTTCCACGTAGGTCGCCGGCGTCAGGTGCGCTGTTGCCGGCTTGTACAGGCGGCGCGCGGTCTGGATAAAGCGCAAGGTACTCCAGTCCGGTGCATTCAAGGTAACAGCTTTCAGGGAGTTTGCGAGGTAGTCGGTCAGCTCCTGAATGGCATCACGTTCATCCGTTCTGAACTTTTGAATCCAGGTATCGCCGATAGCAATCGGCTCCCCGAACTCGATCAGGACCTGGCTCCGAAAGCGATCTCGATGAATGTAGTTGAGGCCGCAGGGAATGATGGTCACCGCCACCTTGCCGCGCGCGGCGACAGTCAGGGCGATTCTCGCGGTTCCCGTCTTGAGTTTTGCCAGCTGCGACTCGGTATGACTGACACCTTCGGGAAATACGCCGATACAGTTGCCCGATTCAATCACCTCAAACAACCGGTCGAAGGCGCCCGAATTATCGACCTCACCCTGATGTTCTTCCCGCCGGTACACCGGCACAGCGCCCGAGGCATCGAGCAAGCGGCCAAGCAGCGGGTACTTCCATAACTTTGCGTTGGCGACAAAATGCAATGGTCGGCGACCACAGCGCGCCGTCAGTAACCAGCCATCCATTAATGCGTTTGGGTGATTGCCCGCGAATATAACCGGGCCGTCGGGCGGTATGTTCTCATCGCCAACCACGTCAATGCGCCGGAAGAACGTATTCGTGATGAGATTCACCATCGAATTGATAAGGCGCTGAATCATTGGCGGCTCCGCTTCTTTGTCGGATTCGACCACTTTGCGATTGCCGGCGCTTTGCTGTCAAATGCTTGAGTGTTTCCAAACGCCAGATTCATCGAAACCAACGGCATCCGTATGGCCTTGTACGAGCAAGGCACCGGTCCGGCTGTGATATTCGTACACGGTTTTCCTGAACTCGCATTTTCGTGGAGACACCAGTTGCCTGCGCTGGCCGACGCCGGTTTTCGTGCCATCGCGCCCGATATGCGCGGTTACGGCCAGACCGAAACACCGAGCGACCCCGCGGCGTATTGCCTGACCGAGCTGGTCGCAGATCTTGAGGGTCTGCTCGATTCGCTCGGTCTCGATGATGCGATCTTTGTCGGACACGACTGGGGCGCACTGCTGCTTTGGCAAATGGCCACACTGGTCCCGCACAGAATCAAGCGGCTGGTTGCACTGAATATTCCGCA
>JAUHYO010000372.1 GCA_030426325.1 Gammaproteobacteria bacterium
AGGCGGGGCGCTCGATGTAACGGCCTGCACCGCGCTTGACGTTCAGCTTGCCATCAGCCCAGACGATATTGCCCTGCGACAGCGTGTGCGAAGCACAACCCTTTACCTTCATGCCTTCGAAGATGTTGTAGTCGACGTTCTGATGATCCGTCTTGGTCGAGATGGTCTTCGTTGCCTCCGGGTCCCAGACAACAATATCCGCGTCGGCGCCAACTGAAACGCTGCCTTTACGCGGATAGATATTGAAAATCTGTGCGGCATTGGTGGATGTCACGGCGACGAATTCGTTCATCGTCAGCTTGCCGCTGCCTACACCATGGTGCCAGAGCACCTCCATGCGATTCTCGACGCCGCCGGTACCGTTCGGGATCAGGCGGAAGTCGTCCTTGCCCGCCGCTTTCTGGTCCGCACAGAAACAACAGTGGTCGGTCGCCGTCGTTTGCAGGTTGCCGGATTGCAGACCGCGCCACAGTGCGTCCTGGTGTTCTTTCGATCGGAATGGCGGACTCATCACGTGCGCCGCTGCGACGTCAAAGTCCTTGTGACGGTATACCGAATCATCAAGCAGCAAGTGTCCCGCGAGAACCTCGCCGAAAACCCGCTGGCCTTCGTTGCGCGCTCGCGTGATGGCCTCAAGCGACTGCCGGCAGGAGTTGTGCACGATGTACAGCGGGACCTTGAGAACCTCGGCAATCCGGATTGCCCGGTTCGCCGCTTCGCCCTCGCATTCGGGCGGCCGCGACAGCGGATGGGCTTCGGGCCCCGTCATGCCCTTGTCAAACAACTGCTGTTGCAGCCGGTAGACGAGTTCACCGTTCTCGGCATGCACGGTGCAAATGGCGCCAAGCTCCAGTGCGCGCGAGAAACTGTTCACCAGGATCTCGTCGTCGGCCATGAT
Organism: Gammaproteobacteria bacterium; assembly: GCA_030426325.1. GTDB lineage: Bacteria > Pseudomonadota > Gammaproteobacteria > Steroidobacterales > Woeseiaceae > UBA1847. The sequence goes on from JAUHYO010000372.1 coordinate 899, forward strand.
GGCACCTTTGTACGCCATGAAGTGTTTGAAGCTGTTGATGCCGTGTTCATGCACCAGGGTGCCCATGTCTTTATAGACGCTGTCATCCCACCAGGTGATCGCAACGTGGAAGGTGTAATCGGAAACCGATTTTTCGGCCCATTCACGCCATTGCCGATAGGCATCCATGATGTTTTGCTGCGGACTCGGAATGACGAAATCGATGATCATTGTCGTGCCGCCGGCGAGCCCGGCTGCGGTTCCGGATTCGAAGTCTTCGCTCGCGACCGTACCCATGAACGGCAATTGCATGTGAGTGTGCGGATCGATGCCGCCTGGCATGACGTACTGGCCGCCGGCATCGATGACCGTGGCGCCTTTGGGCGCATCGAGATCAATGCCTACTGCGATGATCTTGCCACCGTCGCAGAGCACGTCGGCACGATGTGATCGATCGGCATTGACGACGGTGCCACCCTTCAATAAAACGCTCATCTGTGACTCCCGGCTTCGCGCCTTGCAATGAGGAAGTAGATCAGTCCGCCCAGTATCGATCCGGTAAACCACCCATAGGTATAAAACCAGCTGAGTGCGCCAACCTTGAACGATAGTACCGTCAGTGCGACTGGAATCAGAAACGCGACAATACCGCCGACATTCCAGGCGGGATAGGCACCGCCATCCTTGTACAGCGACAGCAGGTCGTAGGACTGATCCTTAACCAAAAAATAGTCAACAATCATGATGCCCGCAATAGGACCAAGCAAACTGGAATAACCAATGAGCCAGTTTGAATACAGGCTTTCGAGGCTGACGTCAGACTCGATCCAGCCGAGCTTTTTCAATAACTCCCAGCTCATCAGCAGGATGCCAATCAGGCCAGTGATCATGACGCCCCGGTTCTCATTGATATAGCGCGGTGCAATGTTCTGGAAGCTGTTGGTTGGCGATACGATGTTGGCCGCGGTGTTTGTGGAAATCGTGGCGAGAATGATCATCAGCATCGAGAGCACGACCCAGAGCGGGCTGTCGATACGACCGATCAGGTTGATCGGATCGGAAATCGTCTCGCCCACCAGGCTCATCGATGCTGCGGTCAGCACGACACCAAGACCGGCGAACAGGAACATGGTGAGCGGCAGCCCGATGATCTGACCGATGACCTGGCTGCGCTGCGATTTCGCAAAGCGGCTGAAGTCGGGAATGTTCAGCGACAAGGTCGCCCAGAAGCCGACCATGGCTGTGAGTGCCGCCATAAAGTAAGGTGCAAAGGAGGCGTCGGCCGGGCGATTGGCCGGTACGGCCAGTACGTCAGACATCGACACTTTGGGCAGCGCCCAGACGATCAGGCCGATGGCGACGATCAGCAACAAGGGTGCTGCCAGCGTCTCGAGGTGCTTGATTGATTCGGAGCCGCGAATAACCACCGCGATATTCAAGACCCAGAAGATAAAAAATCCGAGGACTTCGCCGGTGCCGCCGAGCGCTGCCCATCCGTCAAACAAGGCCGAGAGCAGCAGGTGAATGGCAATGCCGCCAAACAGGGTCTGTACCCCGAACCAGCCGCAGGCGACGATCGCGCGAATTAACGACGGGACGTTGGAGCCGATGATGCCGAAGGATGCACGCAGAACGACCGGGCAGGGTATGCCGTAGCGAGTCCCGGGAAAGGCATTGAGGGTCAGCGGGATCAACACGACGATATTGGCGATCAGGATTGTCCACAGCGCCTCGGAGACCGACAGGCCGAAGTAGGCCGTCAACACGCCGCCGAGCGTGTAGGTGGGGACGCAGATCGCCATGCCCACCCAGAGCGAGGCCACGTTCCAGCGCGACCAGGTGCGTTGAGCGGCGCGCGTCGGTGCGATGTCCGCGTTATAGCGCGGACTGGATGCTATGTCGTCGCCAACATCGAGCTCGATGTGTTCGCCGACGGTGCGCAAGCTACTGACTGTTGGAGCGTCAGACATACCATTCCCCAATACATTAGTCGTCGGTTAGCGGGCCGTAGGTCTCCGGACGCCGATCACGGAAGAACTGCCAGGTGTCGCGAACCTCGCGCACCATGTCGAGGTCTATCTC
>JAUHYO010000038.1 GCA_030426325.1 Gammaproteobacteria bacterium
CGGGCCGTGCGCATGACGTAAAGTCATGCGCACGGCCCGTCAAGGCCGTGCGCCGGCTGTGGAAAAGGCCTGAAGCTCAGGCCGCACGCCATCGCATTGCGGCCACGCCGAATACGCCAAGCAACAGCAACCAGCTGGCAGCACCACCGCCCTGAGTCACGACAACGGTGGTATCCCTCGGGGTATCGCGCCCGATGTCCTCAAGTGGCAGATACGACAACTCTGAGGAGTCTTCGGGACCGAAACTTGCGAGGAACGTGCCATCGTAGGCGTCAAATAACTCGATCAGAATATCGTAGTCACCCGTCGGATAGCCCGAAACCAGCTCGGTATCAACAACGTATTCATCACCGCCTGAGGCCCCGAAGATTGTGAAGTCCTGGGTGGTCACGTATTCGTTCCACGGCCCGAACTCGTAGCTCAGGTAGATCACCGCATAGACGTCTGCGACCGCGTAGGTCGTATCGGCATCAAACAACAGATCGACTCCGGCATAGTAGCCGTCACGATCGAGATCCCCGTAAAGATCAACGTCCGCATCGTAGATCCAGAAATCAAAACTACCGGACTGCGCTGCTGTTCCGGACAGTTTTTGTTGCCCGGCGACACGAGGCGTTGTCGTTCGATTACCCTCGGTGACAAGCGGCTCGAGTTCATCATGCGAAACGACACCGTTGCCGGCCTCCCCGCGTTGAATCCCCTGGCCCTGTGTTGTGATGCTGAGTCGCTTCTCCGGCTGCTCATTGGCGTAGGCAATGGCGGTGGCCGACATCAACAGTAGCGCGAATGCCGCACGGTAGATGATTCGGGTACTGAGTATTCGGGTGTTCATGATCCAGTCCTCCTGCATATTTCGCATTCATTAAAAGCTTTCACCGCTGAATCAACCCTGAACCGGTATTCTTGATTTGAGTCTCGTGCGATCATGTTCAGCCTGCGTTCATAGAATCGAGACTGCCCCTGTGCTACACACCGCGAAGCCGGATCATGTCGGCAAGGCCATCGTTTGGCTCCTGCTCGGAGTCACGGGCGGGCTTGGCCTGGATTTGTGCGCAAAAGAACTCCTGCAAACTTATTCTTTGCAGGAATTCGTATTGCTCCGAAGCGCGATAGGCGTTGCGATTTTCCTGGTGCTGGCGCCGCGAGTATTCGGCGGATTCAGAATGCTCAGGACGACCCGCTGGAAATGGCATTTGCTGCGAACAATGCTTGCGGTCGGTGCAATGTACGGATTCTTCTACGGGCTCGCGAGGATGCCGCTGGTCAATGCACTGACCCTGGGGTTCACCGCACCGTTAATGGTCACTGCACTATCCGTGCCGTTTCTCGGTGAGCAGGTCGGCTGGCGCCGATGGCTAGCGGTGTCAGTTGGGTTTATCGGAACGATAATCATGCTTCGGCCAGGATCGGGTGAATTTACTTTCGCGAGCCTTGCAATACTGATCGCCGCATTTTGCTACGCCTGCCAGGCCATCACGGCACGGTATCTCGCGACGGAATCGATGCTTTCGCTCGCTGTTTACGTTGTCGTCGGGCCCTTGCTGGTTGCAAGCATCCTGATTAATGAGAACGAATGGACGACGCCCGATGTGAAGGGTTGGGTATTAATGGCCGGTGCGGCAACGTGCTCGGTTATTGCGTGGGTCGGCTTCATTAACGGATACCGACGTTCTTCTCCCGCGATTCTTGCGCCTTTCGAGTACGCTGCACTAATTGGCGGCGCAATCGCCGGTTACCTGATATGGGACGAAATACCGGACCGCTGGGTGCTGCTGGGCGCAGCCATCATCATCGGGTCCGGTCTGTATGTCGTTTATCGGGAGGTCGGCGTGAACCGTCAGACGTCGCCTGCGACCAAGCCGGCGATTTGCGATGGTGAAACCTGAAGGGCTTTGGCCACGCCGTCAAAAAAATCAATTTCCAGAACACCGATATTGCTGTCGCTACGAAACACGTCGGCCAGCGCCTGGATGGTCTTTGCGCGGTTCTCGGCGCTCATTTTCTTTCGAACACTGCCCAGGTATTTGTGCAATGTCGCCTCGGCATACAATTCTGCCCGGGCGGCAACCCGGATATCAGCCGCTGTGAAATCTTCACCGGTATTTTCTTTAAGAATTTCCTGAATTCGCGCGATCTCGGACGCCTGAATATTGATGTCGGCATCTGCAGCCCGGGCCAGAGTCATTAACAGGACTTCTTTGAATAGCTCGTTCTGCCGGTCATCACTGATGTCCGCCCCACCGAAGATATTGAGTACGTTCTTAAGATCTGCAATTGCCATGAATGTTCTCTTTTATTGATTGTTGGCTGAGCGAGTAATAATAACCTGAAATTCGCAGTCGTTAGAAGGCGTTTTTGGAACTAATTTTTTTCTTGGAATTTATGTACTTACAAGGGATACTGACTTTGGGCAAACAAACGAAAGGAGGTGATCCATGTCTCGTGAGATAACTGAGGTATCTGAAAAACCGATGGGATTGAAGCGACAAATGGAGCACCGTATCGCGCTTCGCTGACTTTGTTTTTTGGATATACCATCTCACGGAAAGCCGCAGCAATGCGGCTTTCTTGTATACGAGGGCCGCAGCAATGCGGCTTTCTTTATTCTAGGCCCCGAGAATGCCCGGCAAAATCGCCAGCAGCTCATCAATCTCCGTAATACTGTTGTAATGCACGGGACCAACTCGAACAACACCGCCTGAGTCGAAAAGCCCCAAAGACTGCGCAACCTCTACTGCATAGTTGTGCCCGCTCCAAACGAAAATGTTCTCGCGGGCAAGACGCTCGGCGACCGCCGCAGGCTTGGCATTGACATGGGTGAAAGACACCGTTGGTACACGGCGGTTCATGGCATCCGGCGCGGTTATGCCCTGCACGGTCACGCCGTCGATTGACTGGAGACCCTCGATCAGGTGACGTGCGAGTTGCTCTTCATAGGCGAAGAGCAATTTCATTGCGGCGCGAACCTGGTCGCGTCTCACTGTTTCGTCCGCCGACTCCCCGCGGCAAAGCACTTCGCCCATCGACGCACCGATAGCGGCAAAATAATCCACTGTCGCGGTGATGCCGGCAATGCCTTCGTGGCTCTGTGTGCCTGTTTCAAAACAACCAGGAATGCTCGAAGGCGCCGGGCGAACCTTGTAAGGTTCAAGCCGCTCCAGCACCTCTCGACGCCCCCAGAGGATGCCCTGGTGCGGGCCAAAAAATTTGTAGGACGAACAAACGAAAAAGTCGCAGCCGATATCGCTTACATCAGTGGCTATATGAGGCGCAGATTGAACGCCATCAACAAAGGAAAAGGCGCCGGCTGCGCGTGCTTTCCTGCAGATAGCCCTGACATCGTTGATCGTACCGGTTAGATTGCTGGCACCGCCTACGCAAACCAGCTTTGTTTTCTCGGTAATGAGTTTATCGAGGTCGTCCAAATCGAACTCGAATGTTTCGCGGTTGAACGACAACCAGCGAACCTCAAGTTGCAGGTCGCGCGCCAGCATTACCCAGGGCCAGACGTTCGCATCATGATCCATACGCGAAAGAATAATTTCGTCACCGGGCTTGAACAGCCGCCCAAGTGACCGGGACAAATGCAGCGTGATTGTCGTCATATTCTGACCGAAGACGATTTCATCGCTGGACGGCGCATTCAGGAAATCCGCCATCGCATCTCTCGCCGATTGCACGACCGCGTCGGCCGCTCTCGAGCTCGCAAAATAGCCACCGCCGTTCGCGTTCGTCGTCAACAAACAGTTGGATACGGCGTCTGCAACCACTTTGGGCACCTGCGTGCCAGCTGGATTGTCGAAATAAATTCGGCGCGTGCCATTGTCCGAAAGCGCCAGCGCAGGAAACTGCGCGCGCACGGCTTCAAGATCGTAAGTCATGAATTATTCCTGTGGCTTGCCGCCCCATTTCTCAAGATGCGCTTCTTTTGCGCGCTGGCGCACTTTCGCGTGGCGGCGATTCAGATTGAGTGAATCAGGATCGCATACCTCGGCCCTGATAATGCCGAGGTCGTTGGCCGCATCAAACAGACTCGGATACCAACGTTCCCATTCAGGAAGGAGTGCTTCAACTTTGTCGCGAAGGCTCATTGCCGCAATGTAACCGAGCGACTGCGACAAGACAATGCCGTGGGTTTGACGCCTGGCTAATCCTCGAGAAATCGCATCCCCAGCAGGAACGCGGCCAGCAGAATGGCGCCAAGTACAACAACCTGCAGCTGCGGAATCGATCCTGCCGTCGCGGTGATGATGTCGTTCGGAACAAGCACCCGCAGGTTTGCCAGCACGCTAACCAGCCCGGTCAGGGGCTTGAATGCCAATGCACCACCGATCATTGCCGCCAACGGCAAGGTCAGTCGACGAACCCACAATCTGCGCTGCAGGCGACGAACGATGCGACGACTGAAGCCATCGTCGGCGACCGGCGACGACAGAAGCAATGCCTCCAGCATCCTGTCCTCCGCGTCTTTGATTCTCTCAGCCATATTGATGATCTTCGATTTCAAAATGTGCCCTGATCTTTTCTTTACCACGAAAAATGATGGATTTCACTGTTCCGACCGGCATATCTGTCGCATCGCCGATCTCCCTGTGTGACAAGCCGCAAGCATAGGACATGACGATTATTGCCCGCTCCTCTTCATCCAGAACCGCAAGTAACCGGTCAAGATCGTTCAATTCATGCACAGGGACCGTATGAGCCCCCGATGCCTGATCCGCTACATGTCCGGCAGACTCCAGTACCTCGGCATAGCGTTTCGACTTTCGCTTCGACTGCAGAAACGTGTTGTACGCAATCTTCAGCATCCAGCCGATGAATGACCCGCGCCCGGAAAAACTCGCTATCTTGTCCCAGGCTCGCATAAAGCAATCCTGCGCAAGATCGTCTGCCAGCGAATGGTCGCCGCTCAATTTGCGCAAAAAATTACGTACATGCGACTGGTGCCGGCGAATCAGCTCGCCGAAGGCCGCGGTGTCCTGTGCGGACACCACTTTCGCAACCAGCTCATGGTCGATGTCGTCGGTCACTGCGGTGGCCAGTCGCTACTCGTGATCCGTGAACTTGTGCAGGATCATGTAACCGACCCCGATAAAAAACGGAAACGATGCGATTCCCATAAAGATCCGCGCAACGTCATCCTCATCGGGAATGCCGAATCCAAAAGCGACCAGAGAAATTGATAGTGCCAGCCAGATTACGCCGAGACGAAAATCCTTGTCCTTGGACGGTTTCGGGTGCCCCAGCCGGTCAATAAGCTCGGGACTCAGGTCCTGGCCTTTGTCCAGCGCTGCGCGAATTGTCTGCTGGACTTCGCTTCGTCCCCGGTAACGAAACCACACGAGCGCAACTAACACGATTGTTATGCCGATAAACATGGAAATCGGTACCCATTCAATATGTTCTCCCACGATCTTTGCTCCTTTGAATTCGAGAGTTGTGTTCTCTGGGCATAAGATGCCCGATAAAGTGGAATTGGATGCAGTAATTTATAACTATCTGTTTTTATTGTTAATTTAATCCCATCTCTATCGGAATTAACCCGAACTTAGACCCGATACCGATTGCCGGCCGTTTATATCGGGCATGAAAACTGCAAACGCCTTCAGCTTGAGACTCCGCGACCCGCGCTACTACCAGATCGCGGTTCTCAGCCTGTTGCTGACCTACGGAGTCGCCGTTCTGGACTTCGGTATCCGCTCGCAAAATGCCCTGCTGATCGTCGTGACCGCCCTGGCCGTTCAGTTCGCCGGCACAATGTATTCAAAGCTGCCCCGCTTTGATCCGCTAAGCCCGCTGATCACCTCGCTGTCGCTGACGCTGTTGTTGCGCACCGATATGGCGTCAGTTGCAGTGCTGGCCGCCTGCATGGCCATTGGCAGCAAGTTTCTGTTGCGCATACGCGGAAAACACATCTTTAATCCGGCGAACTTCGCGCTGGTGTCATTAATGCTGCTCAGCGATCACGCCTGGGTGTCTTCCGGCCAGTGGGGCAGTGCCGCAATCGGCGCATTCACACTTGCCTGCCTTGGCTTTTTGGTGCTGACGCGTGCGAAACGCGCCGAAACCACGATTGCATTTATCGCCTTCTATGGCGCAATGCTGTTCGGCCGGGCGATCTGGCTGGATGATCCGTTCAGTATCCCGCTGCACCAGATGCAAAACGGGGCTCTTCTGATCTTTGCGTTCTTTATGATCTCCGATCCGAAGACGACGCCGAATACCGCTCTGGGCCGCATTTTCTACGCGGCGCTGGTCGCCGCCGTCGCTTACACAATTCAGTTCATCTACTACCAGCCCAATGGCCCGATCCTGGCGTTGATCATGTGTGCCCCTGTGGTTCCGCTGATCGATAACTTGCTGCGCGGCCGAATCTATCGGTGGGAACAGGCAGCCGAAGAAAAAATCGGCCAAATCAAAGGAGTGTTCTAATGCGAATTTTCGCAACTGTAATAGCGGCGGCGCTGACCGTCGTGATCACTGCAACAGCTCAGGCATTTTGTGGTTTCTATGTCGCTCGTGCTGATACCAGTCTTTTCAATAAAGCGTCGCAAGTGATTCTTGTTCGCGACGACAACAGAACCGTGATTACCATGGCCAATGATTTCGAGGGTGAAGTAAAGGACTTCGCCGTTGTCATTCCCGTGCCGACGCGCATTGAACGCGAGCAGATCAATGTCGGTGACCGGGCTATCGTCGAGCATCTTGATGCGTACACGGCTCCCAGGCTGGTCGAGTACCACGACCCGGATCCGTGCATGCGCTATGAGTACCTGAAGTCCTCACAGGACAGAGCGGTCCCGCAGGCGACCGTTGCAGAAAGGGAGCGCAAGGTGGCACGGTCTCTGGGCGTGACGATTGAGGCCAGTTACACCGTCGGCGAGTACGACATCTTGATCCTCTCGGCAGAAGACAGCGGTGGCCTCATCCGATGGCTCACAGACAACGAATACAAGCTACCAAAGGGCGCCGAAAAAGTCGTCGACAGCTACTTGAAACAAGACATGCGCTTTTTCGTGGCCAAAATTAACCTCGAGGAACAATCAAAACTGGGCTACCAGTTCCTGCGCCCGCTGCAGGTTGCCTACGAGAGCAATAAGTTCATGTTGCCGATTCGCCTTGGCACATTAAATGCGAAGGGCAAGCAGGAACTCTATGTGTATGCGCTGACGCGCACCGGACGGGTCGAAACAACAAATTACCGCACCGTCAAACTCCCCAGTGATACGGAAGTACCGGAGTTCGTCCAGGGCGAATTTGCTGAATTCTACCGTGCGATGTTTGAGAAGCAGGTTGAGAAAGAGAACGAACGTGCGGTATTTCTCGAATACGCCTGGGACATGGGCTGGTGCGACCCCTGCGCGGCTGATCCGCTGAGCAGTGATGAACTTCGAAAGCTTGGCGTGTTCTGGGTCGGTGACTCAGCCGAGAGAAGCAAAATTGCTCCGCAGGCGCAGAACGTGTTTGTCACCCGCCTGCACGTCCGCTATGACAGCAAACACTTCCCGGAAGACCTGGTTTTCCAGGAAACCGGTGACCGCCAGAACTACCAGGGTCGCTACATCATCCGGCATCCGTGGAAAGGCGAGGCATCCTGTGACATCAGCAGTTACCAGGCCGACGTCCGTAAACGCCAGGAGCGCGAAGCCCAGGCATTGGCCAACCTGACGGGCTGGGACATCGACGATATTCGAAGCAAGATTCCGTTTCCGGACGACACACCACCACCCCCAACCGACCCCTGGTGGAAACGCCTGTGGGGTTAGTACTGAGCCCCGGCAGACGCCGGGGTTTTTTTATCTAGCGGTAACGGCTCTGTAATTTCTTGAGCTCTTGACTGCCCGGGTGCAGCGAGTCAAGTGGCAACTCGGACAGGGGCGTATCAATATTGCCCATCAGTTCGTGCATCTCCGCTCGGGATTCATCGAGATACAGCAGTCCGGTACAGATCTCACCCTTCTCGAAGTGGTCGCGCAGGTACTTGAAGGCGTGCGCGCGATTGGTCAGGTCGTAGTCGTCGGCGACTTTCCGAAGCACGATGGTGCTGCCATCGTGCAACTGTATGGGCATCGCTTCACCCTCGTTGTAGGCCGCCTTGATTTCTTCTGCAGGCGGGACGTAGTCCATATCAACAACGTGATGGTAAAACTGACGTGTATGGGCGTAGCTCTTGGTCGACCCTTCATGGTCATTGAAGGTCACGCAGGGGCTCACGATATCGAGCAGCGCGAAACCACGGTGCATCAGTGCGCCCTTGATGAGCGGGACCAGTTGCTCTTTATCACCGGAAAAACTTCGCGCGATGTAGGTCGCTCCGAGGCTCAGCGCCGTACTGACCGGGTCGATGGGTTCCTGCTTGTTCGGCTCACCTTTTTTTGGCTTGCTGCCGATGTCGGCAGACGCTGAAAACTGTCCTTTTGTGAGGCCGTAAACACCATTATTCTCAATGACGTAACACATATTCAGGTTACGGCGAATCGCGTGCACAAACTGCCCGACACCGATCGACAACGAATCCCCGTCGCCCGACACGCCGATGTACATCAAATTTCGATTCGCGGCATTTGCGCCAGTTGTCACTGAAGGCATTCGGCCGTGGACTGAATTGAAGCCGTGGGACTGACTGACGAAATAAGCGGGCGTCTTTGATGAACAGCCGATGCCACTCATTTTCGCCAGCATATGCGGCTCGATCCCGAGCTCAAACACTGCCTGAATAATGGCGGCGGTAATCGAGTCGTGGCCGCAACCGGCGCACAGTGTCGATACCGTGCCTTCGTAGTCGCGCGAGGTCAGTCCGAGTTTATTCCTCGGCAGGCCGGGGTGTGTGACTTTTGGTTTCCCGATATAGCTCATGACATTCTTCCGCCTAGGCCGCCTGGCCCTTTGCTATTTCTTCCAACACACGTTTTTCAACAAAACCGGCATTGATTGGCATGCCGTTGTAGTGCAACAGCGGAACAAGTTTCGCCTGCTTCGACTCAATATCGTTGATCAGCAATGTACGCAGTTGAGCGTCTCGATTTTGCTCCACGACGTAAACAACCTCGTGCTGATCAATAAAATCTTTGACCTCGTCGGCGAACGGAAAAGCCTTGACCCGACAGTAATTCAAACCAATGTTCTGTTCCGCAAGCCGGTCCAGCGCTTCTTTGCATGCCCCATCGCCACTGCCAACCGTCAATATGCCCATTTTGTTGAACTTCGAATACCGGATCTCCGGCTTCGGCAGCATCGCCCGCGCTGTTTCCCATTTCACAAGCAGGCGATCAACGACATCCTGGTAGGCAGCAGAGTCTTCTGTGTAGCTGCCGTACTTCGTGTGTCCGGAACCCCTCGTGAAATAGGAGCCTTTAGGGTGAACGCCCGGCAGCGTTCGATACGGAATGCCATCACCATCGACATCAAGGTAGCGGTGAAACTTTTCAATTTTTTCGAGTTCGGCCGCACCGAGCACTTTCCCGCGATCCGGTACATACGTCTCGTCCCACTCGAGCTCCGGAATCATCCAGTCGTTCATGCCGATGTCGAGATCCGACATGACAATGACAGGCGTCTGCAGTCGTTCCGCCAGGTCAAACGCCTGCACCGCTGTATAGAAACACTCGGACGGATCCGCAGGGAACAACAAAACATGCTTCGTATCACCGTGCGAAGCAAACGCGCAACTCAACAGGTCACACTGCTGTGTCCGCGTCGGCATACCCGTCGACGGGCCGGTCCTCTGCACGTCGAAAATAACGCTCGGAATTTCTGCGTAGTAAGCGAAACCTATGAATTCGCTCATTAACGATATGCCCGGACCACTGGTTGGCGTAAATGCACGTGCACCGTTCCAGGCGGCACCGAGAACCATTCCGATTGCAGCCAGTTCATCTTCCGCCTGAATGATCGCATAGGTGTTCTTGCCGGTTTCCTTATCAACACGGTAACGCGAGCAAAAACTGCGAAATGCATCCATCAGCGATGTGGATGGCGTGATCGGATACCAGGCGCCGACTGTTGCACCGGCGTACATACAGCCAAGACCAGCGGCGGTGTTGCCATCGATAATAATTTTGCCAGCCGTTGCATCCATCGCCTCGACACGCATGGGCAACGGGCAATCAACATGTGCCAATGCGTAGTCGTATCCCAGTCGAATGGCCTGCATGTTCGAGTCGATCAGGTGTTTTTTCGCCGCAAATGTCTCTTCGAGCAGGCCGGTAATAATTTCAAGATCAATATCGAGCAACGCCGCAATCGCGCCAACGTAGGCGATGTTTTTCATCAGGATACGCGCCCTGGCACCCTCAAACTGTTCGTTGCACAGTCTTGAAAAGGGAATGCCGATGACGGTGATATCCGGTCGATTCAGTGTCGCATTGCGTGGCCATGTCGAGTCGTAGATCAACCAGCCACCAGGCTCGACCTCTGCCATGTCCTGGGCATAGGTCTGGGCATTCATTGCGACCATGATATCGACGCGGTTTGATCGCGACTGGTATCCCTTGCCGGTCACGCGAATCTCGTACCAGGTCGGCAGGCCCTGAATATTGGACGGAAAGTAGTTCTTGCCCACGACCGGTATGCCCATACGAAAAATTGCTTTTCGTAGCAGGCCGTTGGCGCTTGCCGAACCAGTGCCGTTGACGGTACCGATCTTGATTACTACGTCATTTACGCTAGCCACTTGAACCCTTTAGGCACTGGCTCCAGCCAATGGCTGAGCGGTTTCGTCGGAAATTTCATCTTTCGCATAGGGAACCAGCAGCGTCGACTTTTGCATATCCCAGGCGCCGGTCGGACAGCGCTCAGCACACAGGCTGCAGTGCACGCACAAATCCTCGTCCTTTACCATGACGCGTCCGGTCTGCGGCAATTCTGCGGATACGTACAGGGCCTGATCACGATTCTCGGCCGGCGCACGCAGTCGGGTTCGAAGATCGTCCTCGTCACCGTTGTGGGTGATGGTCAGGCAATTGACCGGACAAATATCCATGCAGGCATCGCACTCGATACAAAGGTCGGCCGTAAACACCGTTTGAATGTCACAGTTCAGGCAGCGTTCGACCTCCTGCACCGCCTGCTCCGCCGTGAAGCCCAGCTCAACTTCAATATTGATCTTCTTGAATCGTTCTTTCAGATCAACGTGCGGCATCAATCGCCGGGGTGCGGCGTCATAGTTGTTGGAGAAACTCCATTCGTGCATGCCCATTTTCTGGCTGGCGAGATTCATGCCGTAGGGCAGGCGATCTTCAATGTCCTCGCCCTGGCAATAACGGTGAATCGAAATGGCCGCCTGGTGCCCGTGCTCGACTGCCCAGATAATGTTTTTCGGCCCGAACGCCGAGTCACCACCGAAAAACACACCTTCCCGGCCACACATCATCGTTTTCTCATTGACGACCGGGCAATCCCAACGATCAAACTCGATGCCAATATCTCGCTCGATCCAGGGAAATGCGTTGTCCTGGCCAATCGCCAAAACCACGTCGTCGCAGGGAATAATTTTTTCACCGACTACGGTGCCTCGATCGATATCCCCTTTCTCGTCGATGTTGTATTCCATCAACTCGAATTTCATGCCGGTCAGTTTGCCGTTCTCGATCACGAACTCTTTCGGCGAATGATTGATGAGAATCTCGACGTTTTCCTCTTCCGCGTCTTCCAGCTCCCATGCCGACGCTTTGAAGTAGCCGCGCGGCTTGCGCGCCATGACTTTTACGTCCTCAGCACCGAGGCGTAGTGACGTGCGGCAGCAATCCATTGCCGTATTGCCAACACCAATAATCAGAACTTTTTTGCCAATGCTTTTTACATGCTCGAACGCCACTGACTCGAGCCAGTCAATACCAATGTGGATGCGGTCGGAGTCGTACCGGCCCGGAATTTCCAGGTTCTTGCCACGCGGCGCACCGGTACCCACAAAAACCGCGTCATATTTCTCATCGAGAAGGGACTTCAGGCTTTCGATCGGGTGATTCAGCTTTAAATCCACATTCATGTCGAGGATATAGCCGATTTCTTCGTCCAGCACTTTGGGCGGCAGGCGAAACTGCGGAATATTCGTTCGCATCAGGCCGCCGGTCGTATTCAAGGCCTCGAAAATCGTGACTTCATAGCCCAGCGGGGCCAGGTCATTGGCGACGGTCAGGGATGCACAACCGGCACCAATCAGCGCAACTTTCTTGCCGTTGCTCTTTTCGGGCGCTTTCGGCAATCGACCCGTTATGTCATCTCGATGGTCGGCGGCGACGCGTTTCAGGCGGCAGATCGCAACCGGCTTGTCCTCAACACGACCGCGACGACAGGCCGGTTCGCACGGACGGTCGCAGACACGGCCGAGAATGCCGGGAAACACATTGGATTTGCGGTTCTCCATGTAGGCATCGGAGAACTGGCCCTGCGCAATCATGCGAATGTAGGCAGGCACGTCAGTATGTGCCGGGCAGCCCCACTGGCAATCGACAACCTTGTGGAAGTAATCGGGGTTGGACGTATCTGTGGGTTTCATGCAGTCGGTCACGCCAGAGTCATAGCTCGTGATTTGGCGCTAGCATAGCGGGATCACAGGGAAAGTAAACAAATTCCGCCCCGCTAGCGCGCACGATGACATTCGAGTTTTTGACCCGCGACTTTGCCCGTGAGTTTTCCATCGCGGTACACGATATGCCCGTTGACGATCGTCGTATCGATCGTCGAGCTGAACTCGTGTCCTTCGAAGGGAGACCATTGGCACCGGCTTAAGAGATTTTCCGAACTTACCCGGTATTTCTTTTTGGGATCGACGACGACCAGGTCGGCATACCAACCCTCACGAATATAACCGCGATCTTTCACGCCAAATATGTCCGCCGGGGCATGGCTCGCGCGCTCTGCAATCAACTCAACATCGATTTTCTTGTCTGCCGCGAGGTCAAACAAAGTCAGCAGCGCATGCTGAACGAGCGGCAGTCCGGCCGGTGACCGGAAGTATTTTTCCGCCTTCTCCTCAGCCAGGTGTGGTGCATGATCGGTCGCGACAATATCGATTCGACCACTGTTCAAAGCGGCTATCAGCGCGGCACGATCCTCCGCCCTTTTTATGGCGGGATTGCATTTGATCCTTGCGCCGAGTTCATCGTACCGGGATTCATCAAACCAAAGGTGATGCACACACACTTCCGCCGTGATGCGCTTCTCTGAGCGGTGCTGCTCCGAAAACAGCTCCATTTCGATTTCTGTCGTCAGATGCAATACATGCAACAGGGCGTCATGCCGGCGCGCCAAACCAACAGCCAGCGTCGACGATGCCAGACAAGCTTCCGCGGATCGAATGTTTGGGTGCTCCGTGAACGGCACGTCCTCGCCGAAGCGTTTGCGAGCTTCAGCCTCATTCGCCCAGATCATCGGCGAGTCTTCACAATGAGTGAGCACTATGAGCGGAGCATGTTTAAAGAGTCGTTCAAGCGTCTCGGGATTATCCACCAGCATGTCCCCGGTCGATGCGCCCATAAACGCCTTTATTCCGGCCGCCTCACCCACCTTAAGCGCCTTGATCTCTTCGATGTTGCCGTTGGTTGCACCGAAGTGAAAACCATAATTGGCTGTACACCGGTTCCTGGCGATATCGTATTTGTCTTTGAGCGCCGCGCGCGTTGTCGTCTGCGGGTTCACGTTCGGCATGTCCATGAAACTGGTAATGCCGCCAGCAGCCGCGGCGGCCGATTCACTGGCAAGGTCGCCTTTATGAGTCATACCGGGTTCACGAAAATGAACCTGGTCGTCGATCATGCCCGGCAACAGGTATTTCCCGGCAAGATCGATTACCTCAGCACCGTCGGGTGCTGCAATGGAACTGCCGACAGCGGCAATTCTCTCGCCGTCAACGAGTACGTCGGCATCACGCGATTGTCCCTCGTTGACGAGACGAGCGTTAGTCAGAAGGAGCTTGCCCAAAAGAATCACCTTTCGAATCGGAAGCTCCATTATGGAAGCCTCGACCAATGATTACCAATGCTACCTTTGCGGACGACGGCACGGTATGCGATAACCGCGACATGAATGCCAGCCAATACCTCGAATTGATCCGGAACGCGAACGTCTACGACGTCGCCATCGAGTCGCCGCTTGAAAAAGCGCACAACCTGTCCGCAAAGCTCGGAAACTCGATATTTTTCAAGCGTGAGGATCTGCAGGCGGTTTTCTCATTCAAGCTCCGGGGCGCCTACAACAAGATTGCGCATCTCGCCCAGGATGAGCTCGATCGCGGCGTTATTTGCAGTTCAGCCGGCAATCACGCGCAGGGCGTTGCGTTGGCTGCGCGAAAGCGCGGCGCGCGAGCTGTCATCGTAATGCCGGTTACGACGCCAACGATCAAAATCGAAGCGGTACGAAAACTTGGCGGCGAGGTCGTGTTGTACGGAGACGCCTATGACGACGCCTATGCGCATGCCCGAAGGCTGGAGAAGGAGCAGTCGCTGACGTTCGTTCACCCTTTCGACGATCCGCTGGTCATCGCCGGCCAGGGCACCATCGGTCTGGAAATCCTTCAGCAGGCCGAGGAACCGATTGACGCGATTTTCGTACCGATCGGTGGCGGCGGATTGATTGCCGGTATCGCGACGTGCATCAAGGCGCTGCGCCCGGACGTTCGAATTGTCGGCGTCGAACCGGAAGACTCGACAGCGATGCGGGATTCGCTGCAAAAAGGTGAACCGGTAACACTCGATCACGTCGGCATTTTCGCAGATGGCGTCGCGGTTCGACGCGTCGGCGACGAAACCTTTCGGCTGTGTCAACAGTATGTCGATGAGGTCATCACGGTGGACACGGACGAGTGTTGCGCCGCGATTCGCGATATTTTCGATGACACGCGCTCGATCGTAGAACCTGCCGGTGGGCTGGCGGTTGCCGGAGCCAAGAAATACGCACTGGACAACAATCTCAGCGGCCAGACTTTCATCACGATCAATTGCGGGGCGAATGTCAATTTCGACCGTCTGCGGCACATCGCCGAACGCGCCGCCGTCGGTGACCGCACCGAAATGCTGCTGGCGGCCGAAATACCAGAGCGACCGGGCAGTTTTCGCCAATTCTGTGAAGTCCTGGGGCGTCGCAGCATCACTGAATTCAATTATCGATACAGCGACACGGCAAACGCGCACATATTTGTCGGCGTACATCTTTCCGGCGGCCGCAAGGAAAGTGAGGCTTTGCTCGCCAAATTAGTGGCTGCCGAGTTTCCAGTGGTCGACCTCAGCAACAACGAAATGGCGAAGTTGCATGTGCGCCATATGGTCGGCGGCAGATCGGCCGACGTAAAGAATGAACGAGTGTTTCGCTTGGAATTTCCGGAGCGACCCGGGG
>JAUHYO010000373.1 GCA_030426325.1 Gammaproteobacteria bacterium
CTGGACAACCAGTTTTCCCCGTATATTTCCGCATTTTCTCCCCGTTTCCTGGAGTTTTTCCGGCGCACGGGCTAGTGGCGGCTTCGGAACTGTGAGCCAGTTCACAGTTTGACCGCGCCAGACAGCCTGTCGGGTTGCCGGCCCCCGGCCGGAATCAGCCGTTAATCAATGCGTCGTAACTCTTGGCTGCAACTCGTGGAGCCTCGGCAAGCACCACTTCAGGCTCATGCACGTAGTGGCCCTGCATGAAATGTACGCCCAGCTGGAACAAAACTGCCATGGCATTGGCGTTTTCCACACGTTCTGCGATGGTGAGAATGCGTCGTTCCTCGGCGGCTGCAGCGAGCCGGCGCACGTTTTCCTGCATTTCGGTATCGCTGGTCAGAGAATGCATCAGTTCGCCGTCTATCTTTATGAAGTCCGGTTTGAGCAGGTCGAGAATTTGTACTCGGTTGCGCTCTATTCCGCAGTGCGCCAGTGCGAACCCGATGCCAGCAGCACGGATATCGCTCGCAAGTGTTTGCGCCAGCTTTATATGCAGTGCTGCATCGCGTTCAGAAATTTGCAGGCAAATGCGGTTTGCCGGCAGATCCCGCTTGCCCAGTTCTTGCGTGACCCACTCCGCGAGCGACGGATCTTTAAGCGACTGCCGCGAAAGACGAATGAATACTCGTTCTGCTTTTTCTTCCAGGCAGAAATCCATAGACGCGGTAATGATCCAGCGATCAATGGTTTTCATCAGGTTGTTTCGTTCTGCGGCCGGCAGAAATTCGGACGGTAATACCGAGTTGCCTTGTTCATCCAGCATCCGCACGAGCATATCGAACATCGGGCCTGCTTCACTGCGCAACCCGGCTATTGGCAGGTGTGCAACGCGAAAGCGGTTTTCCATGAGAGCTGATCGAATGTGTTTCACCCAGATCGCGTCGAAACGCCGCAGGCGAGTATCCTCGTTGTCGGTATCACTTAGGCAGACCCTGTTGCCGCCTGCGCTGCGACCTTCGCGCTTTGCGGTAATCACCGCGGCAATCTGTTCCTCAAGCGAGTTAAAGATCCCGCTAATCGCACAAATGCCCACTGTACAGGTGAGGTGAATAGTCTGATTTGCAATGTCAAACGGAAATTCCCGAATGTAGTCGACGAGCTGCTGACCCCATGCCTGTGCGTCCTGTTCACTGCCGCGCTCCAGCAAAACCATTAACACCGTGCCTTCAAAGCGACCGGCAAAGTCGCGTGGATGCAGCCGCAGCCGAATTTGTTCCGCGAGCTGCGCAAGTATGTCCTCGGAAGCAAGGATGCCTACGTCATTTTGAACGGTTGAAAAATGATCGGGCTGAATACAAGCCAGCACATACATGCCAGACGAGGGCTTGTTTGCGCTGCGTTTTTGCATGCGCTCCAGAAATTGCTGACGGTGATAGAAAAGGGTGGTTGGATCGCGTTGTAACGCGTCGTGAACCAGCTTCGTGGGTTCTTCGACTGCAGCAGGTTGCTGCGCAATTTCGATTTGCACGTGCGGGCCGTCTTCGAACTCCACCAACTGGAAGCACAGCGCAAGTTTGGTTGATTCACCATTGGCAGTGTGTGCTTTGACATCGAGCTGATCTTCGGCCGGCCACTTGCCTTTCATCGTTGCTACAAGAGCGCCCTTGATGGCCGCATGACTCTCCGCTTCAAAGCTGTCCATCAGTGGCAGCCCGGCCACGTCGTCTTCATTCGCAGCTTTAAACAGTTCGACCCAGGCACTGTTCACACTGGTAATGATGCCGTCCTGTGCGTAGGCGATCGCACTTTCCGAACGCTCCATATACTGGTGCAACTGGCGCTTGTATTCGTTGGCAGCGTTGACGGTCGAATTCAGGGCTCTCTCCAGCCGCAATGCACGCAGCTCCCGCTCCATGATTGCCAACCAGCGCGTCCGGTGATTCGTTGAAACGAGGTCGCGCGCACCGTCTTTCATCGCGGCCTGGATGGCGGCTTCATCCGGTTCCGCCTGTACGGCAATGACCGGAAGCTCAGGGTGGTAGCTGTCTTTCTGACGGACAACCTGGCGCACCTCGTCCGGATAGCTGTCCTGGAAAAGGATGATGAGTTCCGTCTTGTTCTCGCTCAGTATCTTGTCGAGTTGGCTGGGGTCAGCTGCCCATTCGCAGTGGGCGGCATGGCCTGAGCTGCGCAATGTGACATTGACGCACTCAACGTCTTCCTGGTTGCGTGTCAGTACAGCAACGGAAATGCCGTGATTCTGGTTCAAAATTCAGTCCTGCCGGCGACAAGCGAATCTTGCCCGGCCAGATTAATTAAAATAGGGGTCGCTTCAATTGCTCCGGGGGCAGAGTAGCCCCTGGGAGCCGCTTGATTCCGTGATGGCCATCAAGTTCTGCGACGCGGATCACGATCTGCTATGTGAATCAGTCGCTTATTGGGTGCCGATCGAGGGCCCAGGGCTCCCCACAGGCTTGGTTTCGCCGCCAATGCGGAACGGGTATCATACGGCCGGCCGCGACACTGTGATTGCGGCCACATTTTTTGGCGTACCAGGCGCCGACCCGCAAGGGGCCGGTGAAGAGAGCACATGGCAAGCTATAGCACCAGCGAATTTCGCTCAGGACTGCGTTTCATTATGGACAATGATCCTTGCATCATTGTTGAGAACGAGTTCGTCAAGCCGGGCAAGGGGCAAGCGTTCAATCGCGTTCGTATCAAGACCCTCAAGACCGGCAAGACCGTCAATGATGTCAGCCAGATGACTATCTGGGGCAACCATTCCGCCACCCAGTACCCCGACCTGTTCAACGCCACAGTGGACGGCAAGAGCGCCATCTCACTGGTCGACCAGGACTGGTACGAAAACGATTTCATTCCCACCGTGCAGCAGCGCGGCGCCGCCATCATCAAGGCGCGCGGGGCCTCTTCCGCGGCCTCTGCGGCCAATGCAGCCA
>JAUHYO010000374.1 GCA_030426325.1 Gammaproteobacteria bacterium
ACGTGGGTTGAGTACGATGAGCAAGAATCCGTTCAAAAAGCTGCATGTCCGCGGCCAGCGTACCTGCTGGGGCAGTCACTCCAGTACCGGCACAATCAGTCTGAATTATTGCCTGCTGTTTCTCGATCCCGCGCATTTGCGCTACGTGATGATTCATGAGCTTTGCCATGCCAGGCACATGAATCATTCAAAGCGATTCTGGCGCCTGGTCAGTGAGTTCGAGCCCGACTATCGACGTCTCGACAATGACCTCAACACTTGCTGGAAGAGAATTCCAACCTGGGTCGGAATTTACTAGAAAGCCAGGGTCGGCTAAATTAACCCTGATCCAGCAGCTCGCGAAGATTGATCACTGCGGCGTTTGCACGTGCGAGGTAGTTCGCCATGACAAGTGAGTGATTTGCAAACAGTCCGTAGCCGCCGCCGTTCAATATCATTGGTGATCGCAGCGGCTCAAGGCTGGCTTCGAGTTCGCGAATGATTTGCCGAACGCTGGCCTCGGCGTTTTTGTCGGCCAGTACGTGTGCAAAATCGAACTCGGCGGCGCGGAAGAAATGCACCAGTGCCCACGCTGTACCGCGTGCTTCGAAGAAAATATTGTCGACCTCGAACCAGCCGGTGCGGACGTTGAACGTATCCGGTTGGTCGCCGGCTGCCTCGGCTGCCGGCTCCCCAGCGAGATCGTCATTAATACGATTGGCAGCAACGCTGTTGCCCAGGCGCCGCGTCAGGCTGCCCAGGCGTTTCTCAACTTGTGATAGCCATTCCCGAAGATTGTCAGCTCGCGCGTAAAACTGTGTGTCCGGGTCACCGTTGAGAAGGCGTTGGCGATAGCGCACAAATGCCTCTATGCCGTCCCGGTACTCGGACTCGGTTGCCGGAAAAAGCCAGGAGTTGTTATTGAAAAAAAACTGTGGCTCGCCGGCTGCAATATCCTCGTCTTCCTTGGACTGGGATTGACTGCGGGTATAGTCATCGCGCATTACACGCCCGAGATCGCGAACCTGCGTTATAACGCCGAGTTCCCAGCTTGGAATATTGTCGAGAAAAATATTGGGCGGAATCTTGTCATTGGTCAGGTATCCGCCGGGTTTGTCGAGCAGGGTCTCGGCAACTCGTATCAGGGTATCAGTGGTCGACAGTCCGACAACCGCCGAATCCAGATCCGCCGAGCGGTTTACCCAAAAAATATCGGGTTCCCTGGACACGTAGATGCCAAGCACGATCATGACAAGCAGAAGAACTGCCAGCGAGGAGCCGAGGATTTTCGTCCATCGGCTCGTCGCCAGTATGCTCTTCGCGGATCGTTCGATCATCGCTGTGTCCCGACCTGCTGCCGGTATCAGGCCGCCAACTGCCGCAAGACGTAGTGCAGGATTCCACCGTTTTCGTAGTAGTCGCGCTCTTTCGGCGTGTCGATCCGGACCTGGGCCTGGAATGTAATGGGATTGCCGTTCTCAGGCGTTGCCGTTACTTCCACGGTCTTGGCTTTGGGGTCCGTCTGTCCTGCAATCGAGTAGGTTTCGGTTCCGGTCAGCCCAAGTGATGTCGCGTCCTGGCCGTCAATGAACTGCAACGGCAGTACACCCATGCCGATTAGGTTCGATCGGTGAATGCGCTCAAAGCTTTTCGCGATGACGGCTTTTACGCCAAGCAGCAGTGTGCCTTTCGCCGCCCAGTCGCGCGATGAACCGGTGCCGTATTCGCTGCCGGCGATAACGACTAGCGGCGTTCCTTCGTCGCGGTAACGCACCGACGCGTCGAAAATCGACATTTCTTCATTGCTGGGCTGGTGACGCGTCCAGCCGCCTTCGGTGCCCGGTGCAAGAAGGTTGCGCAGGCGAATATTTGCGAACGTGCCACGCATCATCACTTCGTGATTGCCACGGCGTGAACCGTAGGAATTGAAATCCACCGGCTTGACGCCTTGCTCCTTGAGATAGTTTGCCGCCGGGCTGTCGGGGGCGATATTGCCTGCCGGCGAAATATGATCCGTCGTGACGGAATCACCGAGCAGCGCCAGCACACGTGCGCCTTCAATATTGCTGACCGCCGATGGGCTTTTGCTCATTCCCTCGAAGTAAGGCGGGTTCTTGACGTAGGTCGATGCCGCGTCCCAGGTATAGATTTCACCGGTCGGGGAATCGATTCCTTTCCAGTTTGCATCGCCTTCGAAGACGCTCTTGTAACTTGCCTGGAACATGCTCGAGTCGATGTTGCTGCCAACAACTTCCTGAACTTCGGCCTGGCTGGGCCAAATGTCTTTCATGTAAACCGGATTGCCGTTCTTGTCGTTGCCCAGCGAATCCTTGTACAGGTCGACATCCATGTTGCCGGCAATCGCGTACGCCACGACGAGTGGCGGCGATGCCAGGAAATTGTGCTGCACCTGGGCATGAATGCGGCCTTCGAAGTTTCGGTTACCCGACAGCACGCTCGCGCCGACGATCTTGCCCTTCGTAACGGCTTCCGCAATCTCGGGCATTAGCGGTCCGGAGTTGCCGATGCAGGTCGTGCAGCCATATCCGACGTTGTAAAAACCAATCGAATTCAGGTCGTCGAGCAGGCCGGATTTCTTCAGGTAGTCGGTGACGACTCGCGATCCGGGCGCGAGACTTGTTTTGACCCATGGCTTGGCTGTGAGGCCTTTCTCTGCCGCTTTTTTCGCGACGAGTCCGGCGGCAACCATCACGGCCGGATTGGACGTGTTGGTACAGCTCGTGATCGCCGCAATCAGAATGGCGCCGTCACGAATCTCCGTGTCCTCGCCCTTGATCTTGGCAATCGCCTTGCCGCCACCCGAGCGATTTGCCGTCGTCGTTTCCAGGAAGCCAGTGTAGGCATCGGCTGCAGCACTGAGTGCGATCCGGTCCTGTGGTCGTTTTGGTCCGGCGATGCTGGGCTCGACGGTGGCCATATCGAGTTCGAGTGTGTC
>JAUHYO010000375.1 GCA_030426325.1 Gammaproteobacteria bacterium
AACGGGCGAAAAATCGGTATTGCCGATCATGAACTGAAATACCGACCCCAGGTTCATATGCTGCGGATCGATGGCTTTCACCGACGTTTTGGGTACTTCCAGTACCGGCGTGCCAATACGCTTCGCAAATCGATCGTCGCGTTCGATGACAAAACCGTGCTGCGTGACGTCCTCGTGTTTGCCGTCAGTATCGACATAGGTGATTTGCATCATGCGAACCTTGTAGCTCTTCTCGGTGAGCACGTTCAATATTCGATACACAAGATACTCTCGCAACAGGGCCTGCTCGTAGCGGCTTGACGCCTGGCAGTGGGTAACGAGTTTCAGCTTGTCTTGTTTGTGAAACAGCGAGTCCTTGACGGCGGAGGTCTTGAAATCGAGCCGCAACGGTGGGAACGAACAAACGTGGGCCTGTCGGCGGTAGCGGCCACGTGTGCGTATTTCTATGTCGAACTCGGCGCTACTGCCGTCAGCCGCCGTATACTGAAATTTCGCCGGCAACTCCTCGTCGTCGGGCCGCTCGGAAAGCAGCGTGGCCATTGGGGCGGTAATTCGAACGCTCAGGATGTCGTCGTCCTGAAACAGCGGGTCCGGAGACGAGTCCGTTTGAGCTACGGCGATTTGCACCAGGAACAATGCAATCAAGCCGAGTGTCCAATGAAGTAATGGCATCAATCTCGCTCCAGTTTTCCCGCCGGAATCGCAGCGAGTCTAGCACACAGGCGTAAAGCGTAAATTGCTGCAAAGCGCTTCAGGCACTACACTCGACGTCGATTATTCCTACTCATCACAGGATGTGACCACCCTTGAAAATAGTAAAAAAACCGCTGCTGGTACTGGTCGCGCTCCTCGCGCTGACGCCTGTCGCCTGGGCGGGCGAATGGCATTACGACAACGTTGA
This sequence comes from Gammaproteobacteria bacterium, assembly GCA_030426325.1. Taxonomy (GTDB): domain Bacteria; phylum Pseudomonadota; class Gammaproteobacteria; order Steroidobacterales; family Woeseiaceae; genus UBA1847. Next base: position 902 of record JAUHYO010000375.1, read on the forward strand.
GCGGATTGTCGCCATCGCCGATATTCACGGTGCGTTTGATGCGATGACGGCAACCCTGCAAAAGGCAGAAATTCTCGATGATGACTTGAGGTGGTCTGGTGGCAAGGCGCACTTTGTTGTGGTCGGTGACATCATTGATCGTGGGCCAGGGTCCCGGCGTGCGATGGAATTGCTGATGCGACTGGAAGGGGAGGCCAAAGCAGCCGGTGGCCAGGTGCACGTCCTGTTCGGCAATCACGAAACAATGCCGATGACGGGTGATTTGCGTTACGTCAGCAAAGACGAATACGCGGCCTTTGCGGACGATGAAGACCCGGCCGAACGAGCGCGTTGGTTGAGCCTTTTCGCCAAGCGTATCGGCAGCGACGTTGCGACCGTACGCGAACGCTTTGACAAGAAATTTCCGCCGGGCTATTTCGCAATGCGGCGTGCATTTCGTGCCGATGAACGTTACGGCGAATGGCTGTTGCAGAAGAACATAATCGTTGTCATCAACGGTACTGCTTTCGTCCATGGTGGTCTTTCACCTTCCGTTACGCAGCTTGGGCTGCATGGCGTCAATGGCAAACTGAAAAATGACCTGGCCGAATACGTCCGTGTTCTCGCTCGCCTGACTGACGCGGAGATCCTGCTGCCGACCGACAGTCACTACGACTACGGCACGATTTTGAAGAACTACCTGCCGGGTCTTGGCGACAACGCGGAGATACTGCGCGATGTCAAAGCTGCGATTCGTCTCGAAGCGAACGAGTTGCTCAGTACTGCAGGGCCGCTCTGGTACCGCGGAAGTGTCGTGTGCCCGGAGATTGTCGAGGACTACCGACTCGATGATGCGCTGGCCGCGATCGGTGCGAAGCGCGTTGTCGTCGGTCATACGCCGACGCCGAATCGCAAGGTGCTGCAACGTTTCGATGGCCGCCTGATTGAGATCGATACCGGCATGTTGAACTTCTATTACAAAGGCAGCGGCAATGCGCTAGTACTGGAAGGAGATGCCGTCGGCGTCGTCAATCAGTCGACTGACGGGCTAAGCGTACCGATGGAGCACCCAAGGCGCGTAGGGCGGCGGCCGACCGGTCTTGGCGCTGATGAGCTTCAGGATCTGTTGATGCATGGCGACATCGTATCGGTCGAATCAGTTGGCGATGCGACGATTGCGACCGTGCAGAAAGACGGCAATAGCGTGCGTGCATTCTTCGAGAAACGCGAGGGACGCGGCGTGCACCCGGATGTCGCAGCCTACCGCCTGGACAAGCTGCTCGAACTGGACATGGTACCGGTCGCGGTTGTTCGGGAAGTTGATGGCCGGGATGGCTCGCTTCAGTTTTTGCCGGACAACACGTTCGATGAAGTCGAGCGCTCGTCATCGGGCGCGGGCGCGGGTGCACATTGCCCGATGATGCTGCAATGGGATGCCATGTACCTGTTCGACACGCTAATTTACAACGAAGGCCGGTCGCAAAGCCGAATGGACTACGATCGATCGTCATTGCAGCTGATGCTCAGCGAACACGAGCAGGCGTTTCTGGCCAAAAAAGGCCGGCCACGCCACCTCGCGAACGCGCCGCTGAAGGTCACCCGTAGCTGGAAGGATGCGCTGGCCGGTATCAGTGACGAGGTACTCGAGGAGGCGCTTGGCGATGTGCTCGACAAGCGGCGGTTGCGCGCGCTTGCCGCACGCCGGGATGAATTACTCGCTACTGAGTGATCGCAATACACTCAATCTCAACGCTTGCGTTGATCGCCAGACCGCTGGTACCCAGTGCGCTGCGCGCGGGTGGATTCTTGAAATAGGTTTTGTAGACCTCGTTCATTGCGCCCCACTCGTTGATATCCGCGAGGAACACGGTGCATTTTACGACCTCGTCCATCGATGAACCAAATTGCTCGAGAACGTCCTTGATGTTTTCCATGGTCTGGCGTGTCTCTGGTCCAATGCCACCGTCAACCAGCTCCAGGGTCCCTGGCAAATTGCCCAGGTTGCCTGACAGGTACAGCGTGTTCCCTACGCGGACGGCGGACG
>JAUHYO010000376.1 GCA_030426325.1 Gammaproteobacteria bacterium
CGGTTCCCTTCGCTGTGGTATCGGTGATCGCAACCACGACTTTCAGCGGCCAGGATTGTGCATCACACAGGCTGGTCAATTTGATTGCGTCGCCGCAATTCTCAAGCTCGGTAAACCCGCCAAACAGCGAGCGGGCCGCCGACCCGGACGCCCGTCCAGCAAGCCTTGCCAGCGACTCGGTATCGAGGTCAATGTTTGCGGCAGCGGCCGCCGCGACGGTGGCTGCGGCGAAAGCAGATGCTGAGGACGCAAGTCCGGCCGCAATCGGGAAGTTGCTGTGCGTTTCAATGAGAGCAGCCGGCCGTCTGCTGCCGATGATATTGTCCAGACAGGCACTCATTCGACCCAGGCGATCCGGATCCTCGACGCCATTGACGACCAGGATGTCCTTCGCCAACTGGCGATCAAGATCGATGCCAACTTTGGTCTTGAGCGCGTCGAGCGTGATCGATATGGATCCAACCGCCGGCAGATTCAGGGCAAGATCGCGCTTGCCCCAATACTTGATCAACGCGATGTTGGGCTGCGCAATGGCTGTCGCCTGCATGTTGCGTTTTCCTGGGTTTAGAGTTTCGAATCGGACGCGAATTATAGCCCAGCCGGACACGCGCACCGCGTTTCAATTCCGTGTACGCTACATGGCCCGATTCAGAGCAATAATCAGCCGTGCCCGAACGTTTTAAAGATCGAGTATCTGACTACACCGCCCGTGTAAACGGGTGTCTTGAGGCCGCGCTGCCCACCGAAGCGACAAGACCTCATCGACTGCACAGCGCAATGCGATACGCCGTATTGAACGGTGGCAAACGTGTTCGTCCCTTGCTGGTTTATGCGGCCGGTGAATGCATTGACGTGAAGCCCGAACTGCTCGATGTGCCCGCCGTCGCGATCGAACTGATCCATGCATTTTCACTGGTGCACGATGACCTGCCCGCGATGGACGACGACGACCTCAGACGCGGAAAACCGACGGTCCACCGGCAATACGACGAGGCCACGGCAATTCTTGCCGCCGATGCGCTTCAACCACTGGCATTCTCGGTGCTTGCGACGCTCGATGGCGTCCCCGAGGACGGCGCAATCCGCCTGGTGCAACTGATAGCCGGCGCCTGCGGCTCCACCGGAATGACGGGTGGGCAATCCATCGATCTCGATGCCGAAGGCACGGTTCTGTCCGTCGCAGACCTTGAGCACATGTACACGCTCAAGACTGGCGCTTTGATTCATGCGGCGATCGTTTCACCCACCCTTTTGCGCGACGACCTTGCGGCCGCCGATGTCGAGGCACTCGATGCTTTCGGTCGAACGATTGGTCTCGCTTTCCAGATCAAGGATGACATTCTTGACGTCGAAGGAGAAACCGGCGTGATCGGAAAGCGCGCCGGGTCGGACCAGGCACGCAACAAGCCAACCTATCCTGCCATGTTCGGAATCGCGGCCTCACGCGCCCGGTGTGACGAATTGCTGTTACAGGCGATGCAAAGCCTGAATCACCTTGGCAAATCAGCCGAACCTCTTCGATGGATTGCGCGATTTATTGTCGAGCGTAGCCGATAAGACAATGGCGACGCCGGAACGCAGCATTCTTCACGTTGATATGGATGCTTTTTACGCGTCGGTCGAACAACGTGACGATCCGAAGTTGCGTGGCAAACCATTGGTTGTCGGCGGAAGCACGAACCGCGGTGTCGTCGCGGCGGCGAGCTACGAGGCGCGAAAATTCGGTATTCGATCGGCCATGCCAATGGCCGAGGCGTTGCGCCGCTGCCCGTCACTGTTACGGGTAAATCCGCGAATGTCGCATTACAGGGCGGCATCCGAGATGATCTTTGCAATATTTCGCGAATTCACGCCGCTGGTCGAGGGCTTGTCACTCGATGAGGCGTTTCTCGATGTAACCGCAAGCGTCAGACTTTTTGGCTCGCCTGAAAATATTGCTGCCCGCATCAAATCACGTATTCTCGAAGACACCGGCCTGACGTCATCGGTCGGGGTTGCAAGGAACAAGCTGGTCGCAAAAATTGCATCCGATCTCGACAAGCCGGATGGCCTGACTGTGATATTTCCCGACGCCTATCGCGCCAGGCTCGACCCCTTACCGGTCCGCGTCATTCCGGGTATAGGCAGCGAAACACTCAAGCGCCTGGCATCAATCGGTGTGACAACCGTTCGCGACCTGCGCATTGCGACGGACCGGGATCTCGAACCCATTTTCGGACGCTTTACCCGAAAAACGCGTGACCGGGCATCCGGGATCGATGAGCGCCCGGTCGTACCAATTCGCGAAGAAAAATCGATCAGTGCCGAAGAGACCTATGACCAGGATTTGTCGCGCCGCGCTGACATGGAACGTGAACTATTGCGACTGACGGAAAGAACGGCCGCGCGTCTCCGCAAAGCCGCACTTTGCGCGGGCAGTGTCCATATCAAGATCCGCGAGGCCGACTTCAGTACCTATACTCGCCAGCGCAGCATCAAGCCGCCCGCGAACGGCACCGACCAGCTATATGCGATCGCGAAGGAACTCCTGGGTACATGGCTGGCCGGCAACCCAGGCGCCAGGATTCGATTGCTGGGCGTTGGCGGTGGCAAGCTCGCTGCCGTCGAACAAGGTGATTTGTTCGCGGGCGACCACGGACAGGGGCATTCCGCGATAGACGAAACGGTCGATGAGATTCGCCAAAAGTTCGGCTCGCTCTCGCTTGGCCGCGCCAAGACACTCGACCGATAGGGTAGAATCACGGTCATGTACACCCGCTTTTTCGGACTTCATGAGAAACCGTTTTCAATAACGCCGGACCCGCGTTATTTATTCATGAGCGAGCGGCACGGTGAGGCACTGGCGCACCTGGTCTATGGCGTAACCGAGAGCGGTGGGTTCGTACAATTAACCGGGGAAGTGGGTACGGGTAAGACAACCCT
>JAUHYO010000377.1 GCA_030426325.1 Gammaproteobacteria bacterium
CGCTACCTCGACAATCGCTACCCGGCGGCCGGCGATGAGGAAAAGCACGCGTTCCAGGCGGTTTTGTCCCTTCCGGATCCCGAGTTGAACGGCTATTTGTTGCAGCGCCGCGTCCCTGCAACGGAGTCGATCGCCCGTGTCATCCAACACATACTCGAGTTGCCTGAAACCTGATCCATGGCTGCGCCTGGCTGTCGACGTGACCGCCAGGCTGCTGACTGCGGGGGCGATCGGGATTGTTCTGACGATGTCACTCGGTGCATTGCCGCGTTTCGGCCTGTCCCTTGTCTGCCTGTGGCTGGGGTCCGCCGAGCTCGCCCGCCTGCACCGAGGCTTCGCCGCCTGCACGGCAATTCGCCTGACAAGCGACGGCAGCGCCGGCATCGAATCGGGCGACGGCAGCTGGGCGCCGGCGAGGCTCGAGTCGGGAAGCATTGTGCTGCGGCGTTTAGCGTGGCTCCGGCTGCGGACAGACGATGGCAGGCTGGTCACCGAATTGCTCCGTGGGGATGCGAGGCACTGCCACGACTGGCGTCGGCTGCAGGTTATCTGGCGGCACTTTGGAGCGGGCCGTTGAAGCTGCTAACATGCTGGGGCAAAAGCAAAAACAGGCAATCAGAGGCGGCAGGGCGGCCGCGCGGCACTTAAGGCAGGGACTTTCGTCACAGATCAAAGATGAATAAGGCCGATATTCGAGAACTAATCATGTTTCTGAGAGTCTATCCCGGTGTTGAATGCCTGTATGTTGGCTTCCAGGAACGTTGCTGAATGTCGAATCAGGCATCCGATAAAAAGCTGGTCAAACGGGTCCAGAAGGGTGACAAGGGCGCGTTTGATTTGCTGGTACTGAAGTACCAGCACAAGATTGTGAATTTGATCATGCGATATGTGCGCGATCCGGAGCTGGCACTGGATATAGCTCAGGAAGCATTTATCAAGGCATACCGGGCGTTGCCAAGGTTTCGCGGCGACAGTGCGTTTTACACGTGGATGTATCGGATTGCAGTGAATACGGCGAAAAACCATCTTGCAGCGCAGCGACGACGCCCCATGGACGTCGAGCTCGACTTGCAGGACCCCGAGCAGTACGACCTGCACGCAAAGCTCAAGGAAACTGACACGCCGGAAGGCGTCACACTCAGCAACGAGTTGCAGGAAATTGTAGAACGCGCGATTCAATCATTGCCGGAGGACTTGCGGACAGCAATCGTACTTCGGGAACTCGAAGGCATGAGCTACGAGGAAATCGCGCAAACAATGGAATGTCCGGTCGGAACGGTGCGATCGAGAATATTCAGGGCACGAGACGCGATCGGCAAAAAAGTCGGATCGCTGGTACGTTAACGAGGCGCAAAGCCTCGCGTAGGGTGAAGTATGAATGAAGGGATAAGAATGCAGCTGTCTGCCTTTGTCGACGGCGAACTGCCGGCGAATGAGGCCGATTTGTTGATGCGGCGACTGGGCCAGGATGCGGAATTGCGCAAGGAAGTGGCCGAATACCTGGCGATTGGACGCCTGATACGCGCCGAAGCGGGTCTTGCTGGCGCTGATCGTCTTTATGAACGCGTAGCGGCCGAAATCGGCCAGCGAGATGAAGATCCGTCGGCGGTTCCGGCGGGTGCCGAGGAGACGGCGGCAGGATCAAGGTCAGTTCGGCCGCTGGCGGGCTTCGCAATTGCCGCGACCGTGGCACTGGTGGCAATTTTTGCGCTTCAGCAAAGCGCCCAGGACCCGATTCCGGCACAAGTGCCGGTGTCCGTGGCAAACAGCGAGCCGTCCAGTGGTGTTCCCAGTATGGATGCGCAACTGGAAAAGCAGCGCGTATTGTTTCGCAAACACGCTGAGACCTCGTCGCAGTACGGGACAACCGGCTTGATTTCACAGGTCGTGACCTTGAACTTCAGCGAGGATCTTGTCGACGACCCGGAGCTTGATCCGGCAGACGACGAGTTGACGCCTGAGCTTGACCCACAACAGTCCGAGCCTGCGACGCAACCCTGATGCCTGCTCCGCGACGAATGCACGGCCGCAACCTGATACTGAGCCTGGCGTCGTTGTTGCTCGCCGGCCCTGTTCTGGCTGAGCGAACGCCGCATGACTGGCTCAGCGCAATGGGTGCTGCTGTCCAGTCAACCAGCTACGAAGGCACGGTTGTCCGGATTCAGGACGGCAAGGCCGAGGCGCTTAAAGTCGTCCACACGGTGACTGATGGCGATGTGTTCGAAAAGGTCGTTACCCAGGAGGGTGACGCGCTCGAGATCATCCGCAATGGCAGTGAAGTCCACCGCATTCTGCCCGACCGTCAGTCTGTCGTGGTCGAAAAGTGGGACGATCAGTCAACGATTTTTTCGACCTTGCCGACCAGTGACATCCGGTTCGGAAACGAATACGACGTTGCGATTGATCGCAAGGATCGAATAGCGGGCCGCGAGGCGGTGGTGCTCGCAATTCGGCCGCACGACCATTTCCGCTACGGCCACCGGCTCTGGCTGGACGTCGAGACCAGCTTTCCATTGCAAACCCAGCTGGTCGATGCGGGTACGGTTATCGAGCAGGTTAAGTTTGCCGATATTTCAATCAACCAGCAGATCGACGCAAGCTCGCTGGCGCCGACTTATAGCACGGACCAGTTCACCTGGTTTACGCATTCCTCGGCGCACAAGGGCACGGAGGTCGAAAGCCTGTGGGTCAGTGACGCACTGCCGGCCGGGTTCAAGGCGGTTTCGACCCACGAAGAGGCCATGCCCGGCAGCACCGCGAGCGTGACCCATATTTTGTTCAGTGATGGCCTGGCGAATGTCTCTGTTTTTATTGAAGAACGGCGGGCCGACAGTCTGCCGGGCCTGGCCAGCATGGGCAGTTCAAATTCGTATTGTGTGGCATTGGACGACCTGGATATCACGGCGATTGGCGAG
>JAUHYO010000378.1 GCA_030426325.1 Gammaproteobacteria bacterium
CGGCTCGTTGACGTCGATCTTCTGGAAACGCCGCACCAAGGCGCGGTCCTTCTCGAAGAACTGGCGGTACTCCTCGTAGGTCGTCGAACCGATGCAGCGGATCTCGCCGCTCGCAAGCACCGGCTTGATCAGGTTGCTGGCATCCATGACACCGCCCGACGCGGCCCCTGCCCCGATAACCGTATGTATTTCATCAATAAACAGGATGGCACCGGGATTCTCACGAATCTCGGCGCTCACGCCTTTCAGGCGTTTCTCGAAGTCACCCCGGTACTTGGTGCCGGCAATCAGCGTGCCCATATCGAGGGCATAAATCGTGCAGTCGGCCAGGACTTCAGGCACGCGTTCCTCCACGATCATGCGCGCCAGGCCTTCAGCCAGGGCGGTCTTGCCCACACCCGCCTCGCCGACATACAGCGGATTGTTCTTGCGGCGGCGACACAGGATCTGGATGGTTCGCTCAATTTCCAGTTCCCGCCCGATCAGCGGATCAATCTTGCCCTGGACCGCACGCTCATTGAGATTGGTCGCGTACTTTTGCAGCGGCGATTGTTCGGGCTCCGCTTCCGGTTGCAGGTCGGGATCGCGTTCAGCCCCGGTGCCATCCTCCGAAATCTGTGGCAGTCCGTGCGAGATGTAGTTCACGACGTCAAGCCTGGAAATATCCTGCAGGCTCAGAAGATAGACGGCTTGCGATTGCTTTTCCGAGAAGATCGCGACAAGTACATTGCTGCCGGTGACCTCTTTCTTGCCGCTCGACTGAACGTGGAATACGGCACGTTGAAGCACCCGCTGGAATCCGAGTGTCGGCTGGACTTCGACATCATCGTCGTCCGCCAGAAGCGGGGTTTGTTCGTCGATGACATCGACAAGCTGACGCCTCAACTCGGGAATATTCGAGTCGCAGGCTTTGAGTATTTCATGCACGGCCGGAATATCGAGCAATGCAAGTAGCAGGTGCTCGACCGTCATGAATTCATGACGGTGGTCACGCGCTCGTTGAAATGCCTCATTCAGGCAGAATTCCAGCTCGCTACTCAACATGTTCGGGCCTCATTTGTCATTCAGATCTCTTCCATTGTGCACAGCAGCGGGTGCTGATGCTGGCTTGCAATACTCATTACCTGGGCAACCTTGGTTTCGGCTATTTCATAGCTGTAAACACCGCAAATGCCCTTTCCCTTGGTGTGGACCTCGAGCATAACGTGAGTCGCACCTGTTCTCGCCATGCCAAATACGGACTCGAGAATGCCCACGACGAATTCCATCGGCGTGTAATCGTCATTGATCAACACCACGCGGTACAGCGGCGGTCGCTTGAGCTTCGGCCTGGCCTCGTCCACGGCGAGGTCGTGCTCACTACCCCGGTCTGTGTCTGTTGGTCGTTCACTCATAGGTCGTGTAAATGTGATAATTCGCTTAAAAGTCAATAATCTGCTTGTTCGTGCCGCAGTTCAACCCGTATCATCGGGTCGCTACGTTAATAGACAAGTCTTCACCCGAAATAGCTTCATTGAATATGATTTCAAGAGCAAACTGGTCAAACGTTACTAGCGTAGACGGCGGCAACGCCCTCAGCGCCGTAAATCGTTTCCTGCCCGCCCTGCTGAGCCTGGTCCTGGTCGTTTTAATCGGCTGGCAGGCGGCCCGCATGGTATGGCTGCTGGTCCCGGGCACGGCAGCCGGGACGCCGGTTCCGATGCCGGCATCCCTGCCCAATGCCAGTGCTGGCTCAAGTATTTCGGCCGATGTCAGCTCGATTGCCGCGGCGCATATTTTCGGCGTCGCAGACGCTCTACCCGAAGGACCGGTTGTTGTCGAAGACCCGGGTGAATACGAAGACACCAAGCGGATCAACCTGACCTTAAACGGCACAGTCGCCTCGGAGATTCCGCGCTATTCGATAGCCATTATTTCAGACGGTGGCAGAGATCAGAAAGTCTACAAAATTGGTGACTCGGTTGATTCCGTCGCGTCCTTGCATGCGGTGTACGCAGACCGGGTTGTCTTGAACGAACGCGGTATATTGACCAGCCTCAAATTACCACGGGAATTCAAGGATGCACCGGCCGGTAGCATGGCGCGACGCGAGACATCGACGACGCGGCAGGCGCTCGAGAATACCCAAAGTATTCAATCCGTCGTTACCGAAAACCTGACCAAGCTGACCGATGTCATTCGACCAACCCCTTACCGGGTTGATGGCGAACAGGTCGGCTTTCGTGTTTACCCGGGACGGGATCGGCGTCAGTTTGCCTCGCTGGGTCTCCGGCCCGGCGATATCATCAAGGACATCGATGGTCAGGCATTGTCCGATGCCAGCCAGGCGATGCAGATTTTTCAATCGTTAGGTACAGCGGAACAGGTAACCGTTACCATTGAACGCAATGGAGAATCGGAGACCCTGACCCTGAGGACCAGCCAGCTCGACTTGAGCGACGATCAAAGCAAATGAATCAAACTATGAAACTAAAGCGCAGCGCTCTACTGATACTCGCCGCAATCCTCCTGCCACTCGGGGGAACCACCCTCGCGCAGGAACCCGGCATCACCTTGAACTGGAAAGATGCCGATATTCGTATTGTCGTCGAAGCGGTCAGCGAAGCGACGGGGAAAAACTTCATTCTCGATCCGCGCGTCACTGGCAAGGTCAACCTGCTCTCCGCTGAGCCGATGTCGAAAGATGCTTTTTATGAAGCCTTCTTATCGATTCTCCAGGTGCACGGTTACATTGCGGTCGAAAGCGGCAATCTGATCAAGATTTTGCCGGACGCGACGGCACGCCAGTTCCCAAGCACATTCGGTACCGAAAGTGCCGCTGGCGTCGATGACATGGCGACGCAAGTCATCCAGGTCAATAACGTCGCTGCAACTCAGTTGGTGCCGATACTGCGACCGTTGATTCCACAGTATG
>JAUHYO010000379.1 GCA_030426325.1 Gammaproteobacteria bacterium
GGAACAGCCACTTCGCCAACCACCTGAATCTGATTGGCGGCTCCCTGCGAAGTTACAATGATGCTGACTTTTGGACTGCGCAAGTATTCGGACAGGACACGCTCAATCTCAGCAGCAAGCTCCGATGGTTCACGACCTGATGCCATAACGTCATCAACCAGCGGCGTCGAGATCTTGCCATCCGGCCTCACTGGTACTGTTGCGGAAAGTTCACTGTTGCGCCAGACGACGACTTCAAGGTTGTCGCCGGGACCAATTTTGTAATCCTCCATCGAGGTGTCCGGCGCTCGGCACGACGCCGCCGGTACTGAGCCGCCGCTGGACGCGCAGCCTATTAGCAACAGGCAAAGCAATCCGGAAATTGCGCTTGAATAATAATTCGTGATTTTCACCGACACTTGGCGGGTTCTCCTAGCAGACAATCTCATTTTTTTTCTTTGCGCAGCGCCGCCCGCAACGGCAAGTTGGTCACTCTTCGTTGTATCGGCGTTTTGCCAAAAACTCTACTAACCCCAGAATGTTACATCACCCGATGGTCACTGTCCCACGGATTTGCGACGGTTCCAGCGATCTGTGATGGACATCACATTTCGAAGCCGAACCGGCGTCGCACAACGTCTCCCGCGCGGACGTCTTTTGCGGATTTCTTACCGCCGGCGTGTCTGGCCGGCGAGGGGTCTGGTCCGAACTCTGCGCGAAAAACTTTCGACCGTTTGTGATTCGGAAATATTCGCTTGGCGGATGAATTTCACGAGCAAATCAATTGATTGATTTGCCAAGAGTTTTGGATGACCCATTATGTGAACAACTGAACGTGTATGATTTCTCGACACTCTTGCCAATTCGTAAACTTTTGGCAGGTCGATCGACATTTCTGCCACACGACGCAGCCCTAACAGCCGCCGAACAGCCTCGGTGCGATTAAAGGTTTTGGATGAACCATCACCAAATTGACCAGATGGTATACGGCCGGTGAACCGGCTCAGGAGTCTGCCCCAATAGTATGAAACCGGCAGATTGACAGGCGATATCGGTACCTCGACGAAGCGTCCGTCTGCCGCAGCCATTTCAGGGTCGGTGTCGAAGCGCCAGTTCGGAATATCCGGGCTATCGGAGAAATCGAAGCCCTTTTCCCGGTCAACCAGTTTTGCACCGGGAACCACACTGCTGTCGACCGTAACGCCGAGATCAAACAAACAATCTGAAATTGCCGAAAATGAATCAGTACAGAATCCACCCGCACGATACGATACCGGTGCGTGACCGCAAGTATCCGCAAGCACACGATGGTAGTCCTTTACCAACGACTCCGACTCCGAGTCGCTGAACTGACTGAGTTTGTACCGTGTCCCCGAAAAGTCCCAGCCGTTTTCCGTCCATCGTGTTTCTTGCCAATGCGGATGTATGTGCAACCCGATCTCGTGACCCGCACTCACGATATTGCGAAGTTGGGCTGAGACCTGGTCGAGTGTACGAGATAAGGTTCGACTGCTGGATGCCAACTGACGCATCTTCATGAGCATTCCCGCATCGACGTAGAACGTGATTTTCAGACTGTGCTTAACCGCACATTCAAGCAGCGCATTGGTGGGTTCGAGCAGGCAACGTTCCGGCGATCCACTATTACCGAAGAACAGCTCATAGTCCTGGCTGAGAATTAGCACCTTGTCAGACGATCTCATTTTGCACCAGTTCTTGTGACGAGCATTTCCATTGCACCTTATTTCGCGACACTGACCAAGACCTTTAGCGAGTCACCGTAGAGTATGACAACAAATCCGATCGCATTCATGGAGCAAGTCTCAGTTGTTGCGGCGGAATTGCTGGCGCAATGTACGTTTTTCGTCGGGTGAATGCCAGTTAAAAGTCGAGTTCGCTATTTTGGTGCAGGATGGCATAGAATTCGCGAAACCCAAGCGGAATCCTCAATGCGTACCCAAAACATACATATTATTGCTGCTGCACGACCGAACTTCATGAAAGTCGCACCTTTGTTCCACGCATTAAGTTCGACCAAGTGGGCAAAGCCGAAGTTAATCCATACCGGGCAGCACTACGATCACAACATGTCTGAGGCAATTCTTCAGGACCTGCAGGTTCCAAAGCCTGACTTTCACCTGGGAATCGGCAGCGGCACTCACGCCGAGCAGACCGGAAAAGTGATGATCGAGTACGAAAAGATATGTCTCGCCGACAAACCGGACTGGATTGTCGTTGTAGGCGACGTCAATCCAACGGCGGCCTGTGCAATGGTCGGCACAAAGCTCTGGATACCGGTCATCCACCTGGAAGCCGGATTGCGCAGCAATGATCGCAGAATGCCGGAGGAAATTAACCGCCTCGTCACAGACGCCATTTCCAACGTGCTCTGGACTCCTTCCGCTGACGCCAACGAAAACCTGGCCAACGAAGGCGTGGCGCCGGAGCGAATCGATTTTATTGGCAACATAATGATCGACTCTTTCGAAATGCTGCGACAGAAAATAGAAGCCTCGGATGAACGTGCCCAACAGGGTCTGCAAACTGGCAACTATGGCCTCGTCACACTGCATCGACCATCCAACGTGGATTCCCTTGAGACACTTGCACCGATCGTTGATGAGCTGGTTTCAACTAGCAAAAGATTGCCGATCGTATTTGTTGCGCACCCGAGGACGATAAACGGCCTGGAGTCATTCGGACTACGTAACAAACTTGACTCCGCCAAAGGCATCAAATTATTGGCACCGGTTCCGTATGTCCGCTTTATGAACCTGGTCACAGGTGCACGACTGGTAATTACCGACTCGGGCGGTCTGCAGGAAGAAACGACTTACCTCGGCATACCCTGCCTGACCATGCGCGACAATACTGAACGCCCGATTACTGTGTCGCTGGGAACCAATCGCCTGATCAAGGC
>JAUHYO010000380.1 GCA_030426325.1 Gammaproteobacteria bacterium
CCATCTCCAACTGGTGCTGAGTGGAGACTGGCCTAAAGGATCGACGCCGCCATTGTGGGACGGAAAAACGGCAGAACGTGCTACCGAAGCGCTGTTTCGACGGTGTAGTTAGGTGCGTTAATGCGGCTGCATATGCGGGTGTTAATTGGGTTGCTGGTGCTCGTCGCAGTCCTGATCATTCACAGACTCTCAGTCGGATACCCGTCGAATCTGCTTGAATTGCTGAGTCACGCGCTGCATGGCCCGGGTTTTGCGGCGTTAGCGCTTGTTTACTTTTTTCTGGTCGGAGAAACGAAGCAACCGACAAATCGATATGTTCTCGCCGGAGCAATAGCATTTGCCTGCGCCATCGCATCCGAAATTGCACAGATTCCAGGTCCGCGTGACGCTGAGGCGAAGGACCTGCTGGTAGACTTTGTGGGCATAGCAGGAATGCTTTCAATCATTGCTTCGGTCCGCGGTCGGCCGCGGGTATCGCCCTGCTCGCTATCGTGTCGTGGTCGAGTATTTCGATTAGCTATGCGATCGTGCAACAGCAGTTGTCGAAACCCCGTCTCATTGCGTTCGAATCGAGGTGGGAGGAACGGCTGATTGCCGATTTCGACGAAGAATATGCCTCGATTATAGACGCGCCCGGGAATTGGCCATTGACCGGAGGTAATGTTTACCGGGCCAATGAGCAAAAGCGCTGGGGCATATTCCTGAAGGTCAACCCGCCTCCTGACTGGCGGGCTTTTTCAGCTCTTTCATTCATTGCCTCGTCAGGACGCGATGAAGAATTTGATGTCGCCATAAATATTTGGGATCTGTCGAAAGATGCCGTTTCAGGTCGTCAAAATGCCTTTGTCACGGTTGGCCCTGTGCCCCGCCGCATTCGAGTGTCATTCGAATCGCTTCAAAAGGTACCGGGATACGAAGCGCTTGATTTCGGTCGAATCAATTCGGTTGTGTTCAGCGCTGCGATGCCGGGACGCAACCTGAGTATTCTGCTTGACGACATTCGCCTGGAGCTTTAGGACTCGAGGACCTTCAAAACCTCCTGAGTCTTGGCACGCATCAGATCCGCATCGCCCCGAGATTCCAGATTGAGCCGAACCACCGGCTCGGTATTTGACATGCGAATATTAAACCGCCAGTTGTCAAATTCGAAACAATAACCGTCCAGGTCGTCAACCGCGTTTGCCGCAGGTGCATAGGTGTCGTACAACTTCTGTAGCGTCGCGGCCGCATCGTCGACCTTGCGATTAATTTCTCCGCTTGCCGGATACATGGCCATGCGTTCGCCAACCAACTCCGACAAGGACCTGCCGGACACGGAGATTAGCTCCGCCACCAACAGCCACGGAATCATGCCGCTGTCGGCATAGGAGAAGTCACGGAAATAATGGTGTGCGCTCATCTCACCGCCATAAATCCCATCAACCTCGCGCATCGTTTCCTTAATGAAGGAATGACCCGACTTGCTCTGCACTGCTTCACCGCCGGACGCCTGCACGATATCCAGGGTATTCCAGGTCATCCGCGGGTCATGAATAATCTTCTCACCCGGATGTTTCTTCAGAATGCTCTCGGCGAGCAACCCGACGATGTAGTAGCCCTCGATAAACGTGCCATTCTCATCGAACAGAAAACAGCGGTCGAAATCGCCGTCCCAGGCTATTCCCATGTCTGCGTTGCTCGCCACCAGTGCATCGGCTGTTACTGCCTGGTTCTCCAACAACATTGGGTTGGGAATGCCGTTTGGAAAAGTGCCATCCGGCGGGTAATTCAAGTCGACGAACTCAAACGGCAAGCGCGGCTTCAGCCCGTCCATCGCGATGCCGGCGCCACCATTGCCAGGATTTACTAGTAATTTCAGCGGCTTAAGAGATTCCACATCAATATAAGTCAGCAGGTGCCCGATATAGTCATCGAATATGTCGACCGTGGTTCGACTGCCAGGCGCGGGTGAAACCGCCCGTTCATCTTTTTCAGCGAGCGCCCGGATCGCTTGTAGCCCACTATCTGCGCTGATCGGACGCGCTTCCTCACGGACCAGCTTCAGCCCGTTGTAGTCGGCCGGGTTGTGACTGGCCGTGATCATGATGCCACCGTCCGCCTTTAGGTGACTGGTCGCGAAATACACCATTTCCGTACCACCCAGGCCGATATCCAACACGTCGACACCCGCCTCGACCAGGCCCTTGCAAACGGAATCTGTAAGCTCGGCACTCGACAGTCGAATGTCACGCCCAACGACGATTCGCTTTGCGTTCAGGAACTCGGCTGTCGCGTTGCCAATTCGGTAGGCGATGTCGGGGTTCAGCTGGTTCGGGATTTGCCCCCGGATATCATAGGCTTTGAAACATTCGATCATGACTGGCATGTCAGCTCCGTCCACGTCCAATTGCGTAATACTGAAGTCCGAATCCTTCAACGGTCTTCGGTTCGTAAAGGTTTCGGCCGTCAAAGATTACTCCGTCGGCCAGGCCGTCTTTGAGGGCATTAAAGTCCGGACTTCGGAATTCCTGCCACTCGGTAATGATCACCAGCGCATCAGCGCCCTTCACGGCCTCGAATGCGGTATCGCAAAGTTCGAGCCCTGCCTGATCCGGGTATATCCGCGCGGCCTCGTCCATCGCCTCAGGATCATAGGCGCGAACACAGGCGCCGGACTTCCACAGTGCTTCCATAATCACGCGACTGGGAGCCGCACGCATGTCGTCAGTGCTGGGTTTGAAGGACAGGCCCCAAAGCGCAATAGTCTTGTCTTTGAGTTGTGCACCATAGTGACCCTGCATCTTTTCGAATATGCGCCGCTTCTGCCTGAGGTTGACCTCCTCGACAGCCTTCAGCAGCGAAGCGTCGTAGCCCGAATCAGCCGCGGATTTCGCCAGTGCCTGCAC
>JAUHYO010000381.1 GCA_030426325.1 Gammaproteobacteria bacterium
TCGCCGATATCACCGACGATACCGTCGGCAACCCACAACTCATTTTGCTTGAGGGCTATGTCTGGGACATCGCGGAGGGGCCGGCGCTGGCGAAAAAAGCAGCTGAAATCGCGCGCAAGAACGGTACATCCGTATCACTGTCCCTGTCCGATTCCTTTTGTGTACAACGGCACCGTGATTCGTTCGAAGAGTTTGTTCGAAACGATGTCGATATTATTGTTGCCGACGAAGACGAGGTTCATGCCTTACTCGGCACGGAAACCATCGACGATGCGATTGCCCAATGCAAAAGCTACGGCAAGGTGTTCGCAATAACTCGCTCTGAAAAGGGTTCAGTCATTGTCGAAGGCAACACGGTGGTAGAACAGGCAGCAACCCCTGTTGCCAAAGTCGTTGACTCCACCGGTGCTGGCGATGCTTATTCAGCCGGCTTCCTGTTCGGCTGGGTGAATGGCAAGACGTTTTCCGAATGCGCGCAGTACGGAACGTTTTGTGCGACGAAGGTGATTCAGCAACTGGGCGCCCGCATCGAGAAAGGGCTGCTGCCTGACGAGGCCAGCTAGGACCTCATAACGTAGAGCCCAAGGGCCAGCCGACAAGCGAAAGCGCGGAAAGAAGGTGACCGGTTCCCGTCGAAAAATCGCTCGTCGGGAGTGGTGCCAGCCTCGCTTCTCGAAATCGCTTACGTGCCGATCGGATGCCAGGTCGTCTTGACTTCCTGTGTATCCCGAATCAGGTACGGGTTCTCTGCATCCTTGTTCCAGTCGACGCGGTTTCGATCGATGACTCGCTTGATGTTGTCCGCCGCCAGCTCCTGAACCGTCTTCGCTGTTGACTTGCCGCCATCACAATAGATGACGGCGTTCACGTCCATGTGCGATGCGAACTGCGATGTCAGCTCAGACCGCAGTCCGGTCAGGATATTCACAACACCACCCGGAACGTCGGATGCATGCAATACCTCGGCAAAACTGATGGCACACAGAGGCTTGGTCTCCGATGCCAGCGCAACACAGGTATTGCCGCCCGCAATCGCCGGCGCAATGTTTGAGATCAGCCCAAGCAGGCTGCTGTCGTCCGGCGCCAGCATCGCAACGACACCCGTAGGCTCCAGCACCGAAAAGTTGAAATGTGAGGATGCGACCGGGTTCACGGCGCTGAAGACTTGCTGGTACTTGTCGGCCCAGCCTGCAAAGTAGATCAGCCGGTCGATCGACTGGTCGACTTCCTTTTCAGCCGCGCGCGCGGTCGAGCCTTGCAGTTTTAGTTCGGCTACAAACTGTTCGCGACGCCCTTCGAGCATCTCGCCAATTCGATAAAGTATTTGTCCGCGCAGGTAGGCGCTTGCCTTTGCCCAACCCGGCTGGGCATTGCGCGCCGCCACCACCGCATTGCGAAAATCCTTGCGGCTGCCCCGGCACATATTGGCAATAACCTTGCCCTTGCTGTCTTCCAGCGTGAAATATCGGCCGGACTCCGTACGCGGGAATTTACCGTCGATGTATATCTTGTAGGTCTTGGCAACAGCGACGCGCTCGTTTTGCTTGGCCATGTCTATGCTCCCAACTTCACGTAAGCATCGAGGCCATGCAGGCCGCCTTCCCTGCCAACACCGCTTTCCTTGTAACCGCCAAACGGGGATGTTGGATCGAACTTGTTAAACGTGTTCGCCCAGACGACGCCGGCTCGAACGTCCTGTGTCATCTTGAAAATTTTCGAACCCTTGTCTGTCCAGACGCCGCCGGACAATCCGTACGGTGTGTTGTTGGCTTTCACCAATGCTTCGTCTTCCCTGCGGAAGGTCTGAATGGCGAGTACGGGGCCAAAAATTTCTTCCTGCACCACGCGATTCGACTGCGATACGCCGGTGAAAATAGTCGGTCGGCACCAATAGCCTTTCTTTGGAACACGGCAAGAACTCTGGTGCATTTCAGCGCCCTCGGCCTTGCCAATTTTCAGGTAGGACTGAATCTTGTCCAGCTGCATCGGCGAGTTGATTGCACCGATGTCCGTGTTCTTGTCGAGTGGATCACCGACGATCAATGTTTCCATGCGATCTTTGAGCTTCGCAATCACTTCGTCAGCAACGGACTCCTGCACCAGCAATCGCGAACCTGCACAGCACACATGGCCCTGGTTGAAGAAGATGCCATTGACGATGCCTTCGACCGCCTGATCGATCGCCGCATCGGCGAAAATAATATTCGCCGCCTTGCCGCCGAGTTCCAGCGTGTATTTTTTGTTGGTGCCCGCAAGCGCCTTCTGGATTATCCGGCCAACATTTGTCGAGCCGGTAAACGCCACTTTGTCGACGTTCGGGTGCTGCACCACTGCCGCACCGGCAGTGCCCGCGCCGGTGACAATGTTGACCACGCCGGGAGGCAGTCCGGCGTCAGCAATTACCTCAGCCAGCTTCAGTGCCGTCAATGGCGTTGTTTCCGCCGGTTTGAGTACGACCGTATTGCCGCAGGCAAGCGCCGGTGCAATCTTCCAGGACGCCATCAGCAGCGGGAAATTCCACGGAATGACCTGCCCGGCGACGCCCAGCGGTTTGGCTGTCCGGCCCGGGAATGCGTATTCAAGCTTGTCGGCCCAGCCCGCGTAATAAAAGAAATGCGCCGCGGCGAGGGGAATATCGACATCACGCGACTCGCGAATCGGCTTGCCGCCGTCGAGTGACTCGATCACTGAAAACTCGCGCGCCCGCTCCTGCATGATGCGAGCAATGCGATAGATGTACTTGCCTCGCTCGGCGGGCTTCATGCGACCCCAGGTCGTTCGATAGGCATCGCGGGCCGCTTTCACCGCTTTGTCGACGTCCGCTTCGGAGCCCTGCGCCACCCGGCTCAGCTTTTCCTCGGTAGCCGGG
>JAUHYO010000382.1 GCA_030426325.1 Gammaproteobacteria bacterium
TTGGTGGCGCCGCCGGTTGTCGACCCTGCGATTACAACGGACATCGCTGCCACGATTTCGGCGATCGAAGAGGGTGCGTTTAGTGACGCACAGTTGTCGGCGCTGAGAAAGCAGTGGCAAGTGCAGGCGGGCCAGGTACCGGTCATCGGCATTACCGGTACCGGCGGTGCTGGCAAGAGCAGTGTCACCGATGAACTGCTGAACCGGTTTCTCACCTGTTTCAAGGATTTGCGAATTGCAGTTCTGGCGGTTGATCCGACGCGCCGCCGGACCGGCGGTGCGCTCCTGGGCGATCGCATACGCATGAATTCCCTGCGGTCCGAGCGCATCTACATGCGCTCAATCGCAACGCGTCGCCAGCACCTCGCGACGAGCGAAATGCTGGGTGATCACATCTTGTTTCTGAAGTCGCTTGGATTCGATCTTGTCATTGTCGAAACAGCCGGTATTGGCCAGAGCGATAGCGAGATCGTCGACATGGTGGACTTTTCCGTCTATGTCATGACCAGCGAATACGGCGCCGCGAGCCAGCTCGAGAAGATCGACATGCTCGATTTCGCCGACCTGATTGTCCTTAACAAATACGACAAGCGCGGCGCTGAAGATGCGTTGCGTGACATTCGCAAGCAATGGAAGCGCAACCACGTGGCATTTGCGGTTGCCGATTCCGATATTCCGGTCTACCCGACCATCGCCAGTCAGTTCAATGACCCGGGCGTAAGCTGGATGTTCAAAGAGCTTTGCCAGCGAGTGGTCGAGAAACTCGAACTGTCCGCAAAAGACTGGACACCGGATATCGATACCGACAACAAGGAACCGCGCTCGACGGCGGCGATTCCTGGATCGCGTATTCGCTACCTGGCCGAAATTGCCGAGCAGGGACGCGCTGCGAACGCCCAGGTTGATTCGCAAGCCAGCCTTGCGAGCCGCGCACAGCACGTCTATGAGTCGCTGAAGCTGGTCGAAGACAGCAAGCTGCCCGGCGAGCTTGAGCTTTACAAGAGCGAGGACCTGGTCGATGCCGGTGATCGCGTGCTCACATTACTGCGACAGCGCTACCAGGAAGCGGTGGCCGATCTGACGGCCGAGTCGGTTCGCCTGTTAAAGGAATGGCCGGAACGCAAGGCCGGCGTCAAGTCCGACACCTACAGCTATACCGTGCGGGGTCGCGAAATTACCGGCAACAATTACCTGGAAAGCCTGAGCCACCAGCGTATTCCGAAAATCGCGGCGCCGGACTACTCGGATTGGGGCGAATTGCTGACCTTCCTGGCCAAGGAAAATCTGCCGGGGGGATACCCGTACACAGGTGGTGTGTACCCGTACCGGCGCCTGGGCGAAGACCCGACCCGAATGTTCGCCGGAGAGGGCACGCCCGAACGAACCAATCGCCGCTTTCACTATCTGTCTCAGGGACAGCCGGCCGCGCGACTGTCGACCGCATTCGATTCCGTCACTTTGTACGGTGAAGACCCGCACGAGCGGCCTGACATTTTCGGCAAGGTTGGAAATTCGGGCGTTTCGATCGCGACCGTCGACGACATGAAAAAACTCTATTCCGGTTTCGACCTGTCGGCACCGTCGACCTCGGTTTCGATGACCATCAACGGACCCGCACCGATGATTCTGGCGTTCTTCATGAACACGGCTATCGATCAGCAGGTCGAAAAGCATCTGCGCGAAACCGGTGCCTGGGAGAAGGCGAAGAAAAAGATCGACGCCTACTTCGAAAACCGCGAAAGGCCGGTTTACGAGGGCGAGTTGCCGGATGGTCACAACGGTTTGGGATTGGGTCTGCTCGGAATTTCGGGCGATAAAGTTGTCGACGCCGAAACCTATTCACGAATCAGGCAGGAAACGATGGCGGCCGTGCGGGGTACGGTGCAGGCGGACATCCTGAAAGAAGACCAGGCGCAAAATACCTGCATTTTCTCGACCGAGTTCGCGATGAAAATGATGGGTGATGTGCAGCAGTATTTCATCGACAACCAGGTCCGCAATTATTACTCGATATCCATCAGTGGCTACCATATCGCCGAGGCTGGTGCGAACCCGATCAGTCAGCTCGCGTTTACGCTGTCGAACGGTTTTACGATCGTGGAGTACTACCTGGCGCGCGGCATGAACATCGATGATTTTGCGCCGAACTTAAGTTTCTTCTTTTCAAACGGAATGGACCCGGAATACAGCGTGATTGGTCGCGTTGCCCGGCGTATCTGGGCGCGCGCGATGCGCGATCGCTACGGGGCGAGCCCACGTTCTCAGATGCTGAAATACCATGTGCAAACCTCGGGTCGCAGCCTTCATGCACAGGAAATCAGCTTCAATGACATCCGCACGACGTTGCAGGCTTTGTATGCCTTGTTCGACAACTGCAACAGCCTGCATACCAACGCGTTCGACCGAACAGTCGGTCCGTCGAGCCGTCGCGATTCAGTTGATTATTTCGCGTGAGCTGGGGCTTAACTTCTGTGAAAACCCGTGGCAGGGCTCGTTTATCATCAATGAACTCACCGACCTTGTCGAAGAGGCGGTCTACCAGGAGTTCGAGCGCATCTCCGAACGTGGCGGTGTCCTGGGTGCTATGGACACGATGTACCAGCGGGGCAAGATCCAGGATGAAAGCCTGTATTACGAAGGTCGAAAACACGACGGCAGCTTGCCACTGATCGGGGTCAATACCTTCCTGCCCAAGGCCGGCCAGGAGGATGAAGTGCACGAGCTCGAGTTGATTCGTTCCTCGATCAGTGAGAAGGAGGACCAGATTCGGCACCTTAGGGCCTTCCAGGCAACGCACGCCGATGAAAGCGCGGCCGCATTGAAGCGTCTGCAGGCGACAGC
>JAUHYO010000383.1 GCA_030426325.1 Gammaproteobacteria bacterium
GCTTTTGTTGCTGCAAGCGTTGCTCAGATCGGCCTTTTGCAGTTTCGAGATCAAGACCGGTTGCCGCCAGCTCGGCGGTTCGCAACTTTTCACGCAATTCCTCGACGTTGAGCTCCTGAGCCGCGACCTGCTCAATCAGTCGTTCCAGACCTGCGTTCTCAGGTGTCGTTGCCAGCCGTTGAGCCGCGTAATCGACACGCGCAGTCATGACGGTGGCGAATGCGTCGGCCCGTTCGTAGCGTAATGTCAGGAGCTTGAGTCGCCGCGCGGCGATGGCCTGTGCGGAACGGTCGTGCATCAACCGTAATGCCGCAAGAATCTTTTCGTCGCCGACTGCCGCGTTCAGGTAGTTCTTGAATGTAAGGTCGCGCCGGCGGGTCGCGCCAGCCAGGATACGTTGTTCGCGTTCGACTTCGACCAGTTCGCGCTCGGCTTCGGCACTGGCGACTCGGGCTGCCGCTGCGATTTCAAGCAGTTCATCGATCGAATAGGCGAGCGCCGGGTCCGGCAACTCCTGCGGTGTCAATTCCGGCTCGTTTTTCAGGGCTCGATACGCGTTGATATTGTCCTGGACCGCGTTGTGGATCGACCGGCCAAGTTCCTGGTTAGGCGCCTTCAGCTTTCCGACCTGGGCACCTACATCGGCGAGAAACGCATCAATTCGCGGTTCCGCGTCTTCGCCGGTCTGATCGAAAAAGGACCACCAGTTGGTTTCCAGTGACAGCAGGTTCGGTGTTTGGGGCGAGGCGGCATTTTCCGCATTTTGTGCAAAGCTGCCCGATGCGAGCATTGCGCCAAGCAACAGGACAATCACACGGGACTTTCGTGGACTCAACATGGCAGATGAGCATACTGCATACTGGCGATTGCCGCAGTCTTTCGATGCATGCAAACGAAACCCGCAATTGATCGATCGGCAAGCTTGTCCGCTAATGGCATCGCAGAGCTGGTGCCCGCGTAGTAGACTGCTGCCTGCCATGGCGAAAAAACTCAAAAACGAGAAGGCCCTGCTCAAGCTCGCGCTCGACATGGTGCTTGAAGATGCGGTGCGACGCGGCGTTGTGGAGTTTGAGGCCACCGATTCTCACGACCTCAAGATCCAGTACGCCTACCGCCTGTTAATACACGACAAGTCCATCGCTCCGCTGCCAAACGGTCAGGACACCCTGCCCAATATCCGGCACCGCCTCGCGATGTGGGTTACCCACCAGCTTCCCGCCGATCATGAGCTCCTGAAATAGGCGTTGCTCCCTACTGGACAATCAACCCCTGCTCGATCGCATCCACGGCCTTGCGCTGGAATTCCGCAAACTCGCGATAGTCCTCGGCGCGGAAGCGTGAGCCGCTCGCAACATAGTCGAAGCGTACATTCCACCGACCATCGGACTCGGTGATCTCACGTCGCCAGTTACCGAAGCGTGACTCACCGGCCGAGGGCTTGCTTGCCAGGGTATCCAGCTTGCGGCCCGACGGAATCCTGACCGAGGTTTTTGCGCTCACGCGCAATGGATAGAAGAACTCAAACGGAAATCGACGGTCGGCTACCCGATCGTATTCGAGATAGTAAGCCTCGAGGAATCCGGGCAGCTCGAAACTGCCGTCGCTTTCGACAGGCAGCGTGTACCGGAATTCGACAATCAAGTCGTAGTCGGCATCGAAAACATTCTCGACGACATAGTCGGTCAGTTCGGCATCGGAGTACCGGCTGGCCACCCAACGCTGAAGCGAGGGCTGCAATTCGGATGCATCAATCGATCGTAGCTGGCCGCGCAGCTCGGCGGCCTGGTAACCGGTGAGCTGAGCCGTCTCAGTAACATTGATAAATCCGGCATCACCCGCCTCAACAATGCGTTCTATGGCAAGGCCGGTCAATGACGATTCGTAGTCCGGAATTCTCGTCAGTTCCGATTTTGCTCCCAGCAACAATGCATGGTTTCCGGCCATAGAACGCGGCGGCAATGCTCCCAGACGCAGGTCCTTGTCGGTTGCATCAATGAACACGCGACCATCGCCATCGGTGACCGCAACAATCATGTGATTGAACTGATCGGTGTTCGGAAGGGTTGGCACAACAGACTGTTGCAGGTTTACCAGTGCCAGCGATGCGTCAATTCCAACCGCCTTCAGCATCGAATACAACAACAACGCATGATCCTTGCAGTCGCCGTAGCGATCCCGGATCGTTTCGCGCGCAGTCTTGGGAATGTAAGCTCGTCGCCCGAATTCGATGGCCTCGTATCGAATCTCATCCTGGACGTAGGCGCTGAGTATTTCGACCTGCCGTGACGTACTATTGACACCCTCGATCAGCCGCGTCGCCCTGTCTGCCACAGATTCGACATCGATCTTGTCCTCGATCTTTTCCAGGTACTCGTTGCCAACCGAATCCCAGTCGCTTCCGACCGTGCCCAGCGTGACCCAGGGCAGAATCTGATCGAAGTAGGGTTGCAGGGGCTCCCAGCGAAACGCGACAGGCGACTCGAGTTCCCAAACCAGGGCATCGCCTCGTACCTGGGGCGCTGGCACGGCGTTGACCTCGGAATGAATTTTTCTACGTAAGCGGAAAATGGGTCGTATGTAGGCAAAGGCCTTTGAGGAGACCAGACCGAACAGCGCAAGGGGCAGGAGGGCTATCGCAGTTAACGATGGACTGATTCCAAGAAGCAGGATAAGGGCAACGCACGATTGGAAAACGCCTCCTATCAATTGGACGAGGCCTGTACCGACTAAGTTACGGACTCCCTCAACATCGTCCATTATACGGGAGACCAGGGTGCCCGATTTGTTTTCATCGAAAAAGCTTAGCGGTAGTACGAGCACGTGCTTTTGA
>JAUHYO010000039.1 GCA_030426325.1 Gammaproteobacteria bacterium
CACCGGAAGTGCGGTTGGTATTTCAATCATTGGGCGAAGCGATGTAGTTATTCAGGGGCTGGATGTTACTTCCGTACAAGGTTTCGGCCGAATCGAAAATTCGAGCCGAATCGTTCTTGAGGGAATATCATTCAGCAACGCAAGTTCCAGCGGTACCACGGGGTCGCTGAAATTTGTTCGAAGTACCCACAACAAAGTGTTGAACAGTCAGTTTTCGAATGGCAGCGACTTGCTATTGCTTCAGGATGATTCCAATTTCAACATGCTTGTCGGAAATACCTTTGGGGCGGCTTCCCACAGTCTCATTAGTATTCGCTGCTCAAGCAATAACGTCATTCGGAGTAATGAATTCAATAATCCGCAGCAAAAAGCGATTGAGCTGTACGATTGTGAGGGCGTCAGCGACGCGCCCGTTCGACTCGACGATGCAAAACGGAACGTGATTGAACAAAATCGATTTCTCGGCACCGCGGCGTCCGGCCAGGACTATCGGTACAACGCTATTCAACATGGTGGCCAGCAGACAATTGTTCGACACAATATTTTTGCAGGCAATCTGGGTGGTGGTTCTAATTATCAGTACTATTCAGACGAATCTCTTTATGTGTATGAGAATCGGCTTTACAACAACACGTTCTATGACAATCGATGCTATGGCATTCTCGGTGCGAGTGGCCCCGCGAATCGATTCTATGACAACAGGGTCGTAAACAACCTTCTGTATCTGAATACGAACTGCAATGGTGGGTCCGGCCAGGTGAATATTCAGAATTCCAGCGCGGTAATCCTCAGCAACAATACACAGGCGAATTCCGACCCGGGATTCGTGAATGCATCTGGCGGTAATTTCGAACTCGCTAGTGGCAGTAATCAGATCGATGCGGGTGTTTTCGTTGCAAGCGCAGTTTCGTCGGGTAACGGGACCACGTTGGTCGTCGACGACGCAAGTTGGTTTTACGACGGGTTCGGAATCAGCGGAGAGGTCGGCGACGTCGTTCGAATCGAAGGCCAAACAGAGACCGCGAGAATTACCGCAATTAATTATGACACCAATACGTTGACACTAAACGCTCCGTTGACCTGGTCAGCTGGTGACGGCGTCCACACGAATTTCGTGGGTTCCGCGCCTGATGTCGGCGGTATTGAAACCGGCCTATCCGGGCCAAGACCAAATCCGCCGGATGATCTTCGCGCAAACTAGAGATCCGACCGCATTAATCTGTAGACTTACGCATTCCGCCTCGAACCGGCGGAACGTTTTGCATGGATGAGTCGGAGGCGCAACTGC
This sequence comes from Gammaproteobacteria bacterium, assembly GCA_030426325.1. GTDB lineage: Bacteria > Pseudomonadota > Gammaproteobacteria > Steroidobacterales > Woeseiaceae > UBA1847. The sequence continues at coordinate 1,289 of JAUHYO010000039.1, forward strand.
ATGAAACTGGTATTGGCAACGGAATTCCCAATTGATCCCGATAGCCCTCATGGAGGCGTCGAGTCGGTTAGCGTCAACCTGACGAGGGCACTGGCCGCGCTGCCTGGGATGACAGTCGAGGTTGTAACCCATTGCGGGGGTGGGGCGGAACGTGAGGTGTTCGAGTGGTGTAATGCGCGTATTCACCGACTTCCGGCGCCTGATGGCAGTGTGCTTCTAAGCAGCATTGGTTCCGCGCGCCGCGATATTTCCAAGTACGTGGCTGAACTTCAGCCCGATATTATTCATGCCCATGATACTTACGGCATCATGGTTCGCGATCAAAGTTGTCCGGTTCTTTTTACTGTGCACGGATTCATTCACGGGGACATCATAGTTTCGCAGACTCGGTTTCGCTGGTTGCGATCCAAAATTTGGAAGTACATAGAGACACGCTCGTGGGCTGCTCAGGAAGCGATCGTTTCAATCAGTCCATACGTTCGTGAGCGCTTACAAGACTATACTCGGGCCAAGATTTTCGACATTGATAATCCGGTTGACGAGTCGTTTTTTCAATTGCAGGCGAAGCCCGTTGCGAACAGGGTGTTTTGTGCGGCAGCGATATGCAAGCGTAAAAACACGCTCGGATTGGTCAAGGCAATAAAATCAATGCTGGACCGAAATGTGGACGTTAACCTTCACTGGGCGGGTCCGGTAACCGAGCAGAACTATATGGACGAGGTTCAGCAGTATATTGAGCAGCACCGGCTACAGAGGCAAGTAACGCTGCTTGGCCAGATTAGTTCGACGCAAATTAAAGAGGAGTTGACTCAGGCCAGCGTATTCGCGCTGGTTTCGTTTGAAGAGAATTCGCCGATGGGGATTGAAGAGGCAATGGCAGTTGGTGTACCAGTCGTCACCAGTAGTCGATGCGGAATGCCTTACATGGTAGAACACGGTGGAAGCGGATACCTTGTGGATCCAGATGACACTGAGGAAATTGCCGGTTGCCTGGCAGCCGTTGTCGGTAATGCAAGAAATCGGGAGCGCCTATCGCAGGGTGCGCTAGAAACCGCAAACCGACGGTTTCGAGGCTCGGTCGTCGCTGAAAAGACGGCGCAGGTGTACTCGCAGCTAATTGCACCGATGACTTGGGCGACAGACTAGCGCCTAATTGACTGAATGCGGCAGAATGATTTCGTGCCTGAGTTCAACTGGGCCCGAAATCTCACGACTGGCGACGACCGTTGTAATGGCCTGCTTTCGGTGATAGCCCGGACTGTACCAGCCGAGACCCGAGTCATCGCCGCTAACGCAACTGAATGACAAAGATTCATCCAGTCGCAATTGAAATTCTGCTGATTCCGCAAACCGTACAGTTACAGTATTGTCGTTTACATCGCTAACGGTACAATCCGGGCCGAGGTGAAAGTATATTTTGACCTTGTGTGTCGCGGCAGCGGTGAGTTTGTCGACCACATCGATTTTCAGTTCGTCGATCATCAGCGAGATTGTTCGCTCATGCGAGACAGGGTCGGTTAGGCGATGGTAGCCATCGTGTTGTCCTTGAACCTCAGTTTGATCACCATCCGCGATCCACTTGACGCACTTCGAGTTCGCGCGTGAGCTCCACATAAAAGGACCGCTCATGTGTGATTGATTCTCGCCATCAATTTCGACGGTATTGTGCGCGGCAGTTGAGCGAAAGTAATTTCGCCACCGGATGTCGGTGAAGTAGTCGTAGGTTCCCGTATCAACAATCAAGTAGTGCCCAAATGCACTCAAGCTAAAGCTCAGCGCGTCGGCATGCCCGTGCGCAGCAATCTCGCCATATCCGAGTTCAGCGCAGTCGAACAGGATGCTGGTCCGCGAATCGAAAGCATTGCTTCGAAGCAAATAGTAGCCGGCATCTGCAAACGCAACGGATCTGAATTGAGATGAGTTCTTGTCCTTGTTCTGTCTATCTGCGTTTGGTCGGGCATTGCCGGTCCACCAGAAGCTCGATTCGCATTCGGCGCCCGAATCGCCACAATCAATCTTCAGTTCCGGAATATTGCTGGCACATGTTGCGAGAGCTCCAAGATCGCGAGGATGGTCGCCAAAGTCCAGGACGTAGCCGTCATCCTGGTCGCCGAATAGGGGCAGAGTTCCCGATGCTCCAATTTGCAACGGAAACTCAATCATCAGTGACAGGCGACTCCAGTATTCCGACGAAAAGGGTTTCGCTGTCAGGCGGCCTACCAGGCCACAGGCGAGATAGAACTGAATAACAAAAAACTGGTAGCCGAGAGCCTGCTCTCGAGTGCAACCATCTGGATAACTCTGCGCGATAATTTCACGTTCGAGAATCGACTTTGCTTCGGACGCCCAAGCCGCTGCTCTTGGGAAGTTCTGGAAATACGAAGCAGCGACGTAAACTCCAGCGGCTTCTCCGACAAGATGATTGTTGGCCGATGAACCACGCGAGTACTTGCGTTGGTTGTCCCAGCAGTGCCGGAACATGCAAAGCTGAATATCGTCCCACAATTGGTCCGATACAGCTCCAGACCCACGAATCAACTCCAGAGCCCAAACCCAGTTGATCATTCGTACGCCGAGTTCAAGTGGACTGCGCCAGTTCATTCCGGTTGCAAATGCATTGTTGTCAATCCACGATCGCATCAACGCTGCGACCTTGTCTGCATACCGCTTGTCACCGGTTATCGAGTAGGCTCTTGCGAGTACTACGAACTGATGATGCCTATTGGGTTCCCAAACCTCCTTGCAATCGCCATTTCGCGCAACATCACGATAATTAATCGATTGAATTGCCTTTGTCGACGAATCCCGTTGTAAATTGAAATCGTAGTGCCAATTCGGCGGGTCGCCAACATGCAGGTTTACGTGAGAGAAAAAAGTCAGGTGATTGTCGCTGATGGCGTCAGCAGCGCGTATGAGATTGTTGCGCCAGCACGTGGCCTGATCTTCACCGATTTCATCCTGTAAAGACAGAAAATTACGGGATATCTCGAAACCGGGACGAAACTCACGTATTGATTTTGGCTGGAAATCGGGTGTCGAAGGAATGAGTCCAGCAGGAATTGCCACTCGGTCAACCTGGTCGCGTACAAGGCTTGTTGCGCGCCAAATGACTTCAGCAAGTGACATGCGCCGAATACGATTGAAATACCAAGAGAATGTTTGCACGAAAAGTCGGCCTTGTTCGATGACAATAGGTCGGTTGTACCCGACATTGCGACTGCATATTTGAAGCGAAGTGATTCAGCATTGCAAGCAATCTGGTAGCATTTGTCGAGCATACCGACTACTGCCGGATTGCGGATAATCAAGTGAACAGGACTGATGCGAAAACAGGTGGGCGACGAGAACCAGGAGCAGGCGGTATAAGGAAGCTGATTGAAAGTTGCTTTTCCGGGGCCGAAGTTGTGGTTGAAGTTTCTCCGGTCATCGATGCGGTGGATAGTCTGTATCCAGCGGAGTTCAGTATTGTCAAAAAAGCGGTTATGTCACGTAAGCAGGAGTTTTCAACCGGCAGGTTTTTGGCGCGCAAAGCGACACGGCTGTTCGGAATTCCCGATCAGGCGCTTCTGCGTGGCGAACGAGGCGAAGTCCTTTGGCCGGAATCGCTGGTGGGCAGTATTTCGCATACCAAGGAATGGTGTGCTGTTGTCGTCGCTGACGCAAGAGATGTAAAGGGAATCGGGATTGACATTGAAGCTGACAGGTTTCGCTCGGCTGACGCAATGTCATTGATTCTCCATGATTCCGAGCTTCCCGCATTTGAACGAATTAACGGGCACCAGCGAATCAGGGAATTGCTGCGCATATTCAGCGCCAAAGAGGCGATTTACAAGGCGGTGTCGGGCCGAATCGGCCGTTATGTTGACTTCAAAGAAGTCTGTATTCGCTCAACAGACAAGGCGAACCAGTTTGCCGGCAGTGCGCCGGACGATGGCGAACTTAATGAACTCCTTTTACAGGGGAAGGGCAGCGGTGGTTTCTTCAATGGTCTGGTTGTATCGAGCTATATCGTTCGCGACTCGGACCAGCAGTAGCGGTATGAAGCAACGGCGATCATTGCGAGCAATCCAAGCAATGCCAGTGTTCCGCCTCCGCCTCCTCCTCCTGGAGTTGGGCCCGGCGGAGTAGGTATTGACGTTACCGCTATCGAGTAGTTCTGTTGCGCAACGTTCGCCGTTGAATCCTGCACTTCTATGCCGACACTGACCGTCGCCGGCGAAGCGGAGGTTGGGGTCCAGGCTATTCGACCGTTGCCGGCATCGATCGACATTCCACTGGGAGAGTTGGTCAATCGATAGCTGAGCGTATCGCCTGGAGTAATATCAAGGGCACGTACAGCATATTCGTATGGTTGGCCAATTGTCGCACTGGTCGGCGCTGTTGTGACAATGACCGGTGCCTTTCCGGATATATGCGCTGCGAGGCCTTCACCGATCATCCGTTGTACAACCGGCGTCGGATGAATCTCGTCCCACCAAACGTATTCGTCGGGAGTTCCACAGCCGACATCCGAGCATCCCTCGGTAATATTTGTAAATCTAGGATCTGTTACCAGGGTGTTAAAAAAAGTGAACACATCGTACAGGCTTTCCGGCAGCCTTCTTGCGACTGAAACCTGCTCCATGAGGTCATTGTATTCGATGGACAGGGCTGTTGCTTCGGCCTCCATGCCGGCGTTAATTGCAAGTGGGCGAAGGCCGTTGTCGATGACATTGAATATCAGGAAGTGTTCTGCACCGTCTTCCTGCAAAAGCGATATGCCAACCGAAGCATTGTCGGCCATGATTTGCACAATCTCGCTCGGATCCGCAGGTGCGCCGGGCTCGGTGAAATCATTTCCCAGTGCCCAGTAGATATGCAAGGCATCCGGGTCTATGCCGCCATTCAGGTATTGAAGAATCTGATCGTTGATTTCCGAAGTCGTGGCACCACTAACCGCGTAGTTGGTAATCGGTACGCCAAGCTCGCTGGCCATAACGTACGCGTAGGACGGGCCGCGCGGGCTGTTACTTGTGACATCGGACCAACTGTCACCGAATATCACGACCCGGTCGACGTTCTGCGCCAGCGACGCGTTGCCCGATAGCAGGAAGAGAGCGAACAGCCAAATTGTACGACAGCGGGTTTTTCGGTGCAGAGGTCGAATTGAGGGAATGCTCATTGAAAGTCGGGACATCGAAGGTTACCTAAGCCGGGCTTTGATCCTATCAATTAGATCATCGAGATTCGAATTGATGTAGTAGTGATTGCCAGCGATCATATGCAGGTCGAAGCTGTTCCTGGTGTGGACGCACCATTGGCTGAGCTGCACCTCGTCCACCCATCGGTCATCAACGCCTCCGAACGCGCTTATCGGGCATGTAAACGCTTGAGTCGCCTCGTGTTGGTGGCCGGCGACAACTGCGAGGTCGGCCCGGACAATCGGCAACATGAGTTCCAGAACTTCCGGTTCATTGAGCAATTGCTCCGGAACCCCGTCATAGGTATCGATTAGCTCGCGGATAAATTCACCATCTGCCAGATGATGGATCTTCTTCATTGGTGGCGCGTGCGGGCTGCGAAATGCGGAAACAAACAGGTGCTCGGGTTCGATGCCCCGCTTTTCCCTGAGTCGAAGCGCTACTCTGTACGCGACGATTGAGCCCATGCTATGGCCAAAGAATGCGAACGGTCGATCAAGTCGCACGCTCAAAATATCGACCAATTGGTCCAGATACTCGGTGATATCGCTAATCAGGGGTTCGCGGAACCTTGTTTCCCGTCCAGGCGGCTGAACGCGGAGCACATCAGCCATTCCCGTAAGCCGATCGGGCCATTCCCGGTACATTGCGGCACCGCTACCCGCAGACGGGAAGCACACAAGGATCCGGCCGCCCGATACCGGACTTTTGGGCTCAATCAGCCACGGATTGTCGGCGGGTGAATTTGTCATAAACGAAGGCCTGAGAAATGTCTAAAAATATGAACCAATCGGCTGTGATACCGACGCGAAATTTGGCATGCTTGACAGATCATGCTGTTCTTTACGATGTATTATTAAATACTTGAAAATACCCGTTTTTTTGTCAGTTTTCTTTACAGTTTCAGACATCTAGAGCCTATAACAACAATGGCGATAAAAAGCGCTCTCAAAACCCATTTCGGTGACCCGGCGAAGCGATTCTGCCACCAATCCGGTGCTGGCGGAATCAATCGGTTCACTAACTTGTCCGGTCGTTCCTGATGCTTGAAATTCTGAACCGATATGCGCACGGCTTTGTGGTCGTACCGGTGGTCCTCGCGAGTCGACGAGGAGGATTGATCGCGCACCTTGAATCCGGTCCGACCTCATTTGACAAGACCGTCGAGGAACTTGGCGCGAACTCCGGGCACCTGAGAGTCGTCTTGCGAATGTTCGAATCGCTTGGATGGATCGAGTGTGAAGGCGATGAAATTCAGGCCACCCACCTGCTGAAGCAGCAATCGCTCATCGCGGATGATCTCTGGGACCTGCTCGACAGGGACATGGATGACTACTTGCACAATGGAGATCAGGCCGAGCTGGGCGAATACCTGTCGCGCTCGAAGAGGCGCTGGGATATTGACGATGAGTTGATGGCGGATTTCATCGACGGCTTGCTCGTTGTGCCGATGCTATCGCTACCTGCGAAGTACGATGAACTGGATGAACTGATACTTGACGAATCCGACGTTTTTTCAGCCGCTGTTCTGAAGGAAATTCAAACCTTTTTGACACAGCTCAACTGGGCGGAATCGCATAAGGAAGGCCTAAAGCTGACTGCACCGGGCGCATTCATGATCGAAAGATCAATGAATCTCGGCCTCGCGGAGTCGTACCGGACAATGCTTCTGTCGCTCGACGAGATTCTGTTTGGCGACGCAAAAAAAGTTTTTGGCCATGACTCTGCCGGCGACGAGCTTCATGTAGATCGAAACCTGAATGTTATCGCCAGCGGCTTCATGCATGACCGATTCTTTGTCGAGGTCGAAGAAATACTCATTTCGATATTCGATAAAAAGCCGTACGAAAATCAGCCCCGCTATGTTGCGGATATGGGCAGTGGTGACGGCACGTTCCTTCGTCGGATTTACGAAACAGTTCGTGACAAGACCGAGCGCGGAAAAGTTCTCGATAAGTACCCGCTAACGATGATAGGCATTGACCTGAATCAGGCGTCGCTGAATGAAACCAGCAAGACGTTGGGTTCCATTGATCACCTGACTGTGACGGGCGACATTGGTCTGCCATCGGAAGTACAGAAGTCGCTGGAGAAACTCGGCGTGCAGTCGTCCGAAGTCTTGCACATTCGATCATTCCTCGATCACGACCGGCCATACATTCCGCCAGCGGATGAGAAAGCATTGGCCAGCAGGGCCGCAGCCAAATATCTCGGTGCTTACGTTGATCACGCTGGCCGCGAAATAAAGCCACACGAGGCGGTGCAGAGTCTTGTGGAACACCTTGACCGGTGGTCCGCTCTCGTCAATGACCATGGTTTCATTCTGCTCGAAGTTCATTGCCAGGATCCTTTGGTCGTGCGGCAGTTCATTGACCAGAGTGAAAGCCTCTATTTCGATGCGATCGAAGGGTTCTCGCACCAGCTACTAGTTGAGGCAGACGTCGCTCTAATGTCAGCCGCCGAGGCGGAACTGTTCCCACGACGCGACTATTTCCGAAAGTACCCGGGCGTGCTGCCGTATTGTCGAATTACATTGAATTTGTTTGAACGACGTCCTTATCGCGTGCGGATGGCAAGAACTGACGATCTGAAGCAATTGATAGTCATTGAACAGGCCTGCTGGCCGGCCGAACTGTGCGCAAGCAGTGCAGACATACTGCGTCGAATCGATCTCGACAATACCGGACAGTGGGTAGTTGAAATGGACGGGAAGGTTGTTGCTGTTGTCTACAGCCAGCGCATTGCCGATATCGAAAGTTTGCGCAATGTTACGATCAATGACGTTCCGTCCCTGCGCGACAAAAACGGTCCAGTCGTTCAATTGCTGGGATTGAATGTGCTTCCCGAAGTCCAGAGCCTGGGGCTCGGCGATCAGCTGCTAGATCTTATTTTGATGCGCAGCGCTTTGCAGGGCGGCGTCAGAAAGGTCGCGGGTATTACTCGTTGTCTTGAGTTTTCGGGCAGCAGCAGGGATGAATTCGATCGATTCGTCGAGGAACGGACTTCCGATGGGCGACCGACTGATCCGGTAATGCGGTTCCACCACCAACACGGCGCGTCCTTTTTAGGTGCAGTCCACGACTATCGGCCCAAAGATGCGCAGAACGTAGGTGCTGGCGTGTTGTTGTATTATGATTTCAGCGGGCCCGGTACAAAGGGTTCGAAGTCGCCGCGCGACCACCTGGAGGCCGGCAGCGAATCAGTCAAAGCATCCCTCGAATACGCGCTACTGACAGTGCTTGGAGACGCGAAACGAAAAAACTTTTCATGGACTCGTTCGTTTAAGGACGTTGGTGTCGACTCGCTGGGTTTGCTCGAACTGCGCACCTTGATACAACAGCAGTTTGGGCGAACGCTTTCGCCAACCTTCTTTTTCTCCCATCCTAATTTGCAGGCCATTCTGCGGTATTTTGAATCCGGCGAGGATCAAGTGCAGGCTCCTGAAGTTGCATCGGCGCTTTCACTTGAGGCAACGGAAGTTGTTCGTCAACGTGCTATTACTGACCCCTCTCCGCCTTGCGCCGGCGATATCGCAATAATTGGTGCAGCAGCCCGGTTTCCCGGTGCTGAGGATATCGATGCATTCTGGTCACTGCTCTCAAACGGTGGCGATGCGATCACTGAAGTTCCACGGTCACGGTGGGACATCGATGACTATTTCAGTGAGGACTTCGATGCACCGGGGCGAATGATTTCCCGGTACGGTGGTTTTCTTGAGGGCGTTGACAAGTTCGACGCAGCATTTTTTGGAATATCTCCAAGCGAAGCGCGTCTAATGGACCCGCAGCAGCGATTGTTGCTGGAAATTCACTGGAATGCCCTGGAGGATGCCGGCATTGACCCGACGAGTCTGCGCGATTCAATGTGCGGGATTTTTGTTGGACTGTATTCGCACGACTACGAAATCTTGCATGTAGAGTCCGGATCGGAAGCGGATCTCGGCGCTTACTACGCAACTGGCGTGTCAGCATCCATTGCGGCCGGCCGTCTCGCATATTTTCTTGGCACTCGCGGTCCTGCGCTAACAATCGATACAGCCTGCTCTTCATCACTGGTCGCTGTTCATGAAGCAATGCAAAGTCTTCGCAGCGGCCAGACCGAAGTTGCGATCGCGTCCGGCGTTAGCCTCATACTGTCGCCACGCCTCAGTATTATTTATTCCAAGGCCGGCATGCTGTCTCCCGACGGCCGCTGTAAGACATTTGATAGTTCTGCAAATGGGTACGTACGCAGCGAAGGATGTGGTGCGGTCGTTTTGAAGCGACTCGCAGATGCTCGTCGTGATGGCGACAATGTAATTGCTGTACTCAAAGGGAGCTGTATCAATCAGGACGGCTCTAGCAACGGTCTAACCGCACCGAATCTGAATGCGCAGGAGGCATTGTTGCGGGGGGCGCTGACGGATGCTCATCTCGAACCAAGCGAAATCAGTGCGATCGAAACGCACGGTACCGGAACCAACTTGGGAGATCCTGTCGAGGTCGCCGCAATTAATCGCGTTTTCGCGAACGACGGAAAACGAAATCAGCCGCTTTGGCTTGGATCAGTTAAGACGAATATCGGTCATTGTGAGGCCGCCGCCGGGGTCGCCGGCCTATTAAAAACAATCATGGCGATGCGTTATTCGTCTCTGCCAAAGCATCTTCATTTCGAAAAGCCAAATCCTTTGCTAGAGATCGACAATATACCGGCGAGGATTCCGCAGCGAACCACTGCCTGGATCAATGACAGCGGCGATCCGCTACGGGCGGGCGTCAGCTCATTCGGATTCAGCGGCACCAACGCACATGTCATCGTGGAGCAGGCGCCGGAGCTGATGAATACGCCAGACGGAATTGACGCTGGTCAGGGCCTGTTGGCATTGTCGGCGAAAACCAAGGTAGCGCTTGACGGGCTCGTCAAGCGCTACCTTGAGTGGTTACCGAATTACACTGACGCAGACCTGCCAGATATTTCTGCGACGGTCAATTTGGGTCGTGCGAAGCTCGATTGGCGATGCGGCGTTAGTGCGAGTTCGATTGAAACATTGTGCGACAAGCTCCGGGAACGACTGGGACGAAAAGACTACGGGGTCCTTCCGGCGGCGCGGCCGAGAGTTGCGTTTCTGTTTACCGGGCAGGGCTCACAGCATTTGGGGATGGCCAGGGCACTTGCCGAGTCGAGCGCAACGTTTCGCAATGAGTTGTTGCGATGCCATGAAATTCTCGGCACGGACCTCGAGTGTTCGCTGGCAGAACTGATCTATCCAGAAGGAGGAGAGACAGACGACCGACTATCTGAGCGTCTGAACAACACCGCCAATACACAACCGGCACTCTTCGCAGTTGAATACGCATTGGCGAAGACTTTGGCAAGTTGGGGAATTGAGCCGGATGTGAGTACGTGGCGGCGTGTGTCGCAGGAATCATGAGCCTCGAGGATGCCTTACGACTGATCGCCGCACGAGGAAGGCTGATGGGCGGTCTGCCGCGTGGTGGAGGCATGATGAATGTTGCAGGAGATCGTGACAAGCTGGTCGATCTCCTTCCGTCGTATCCGCGTCTGGAGATTGCCGCTTACAACTCACCGCAAAATACGGTTGTCGCTGGTCCGGTGGATGAGTTGGATAAGCTTCATCTGCAACTTGATGGTCTTGGACTTGCAGGTACTCGCCTGCAAGTGTCGCACGCTTTTCATTCGGCTCAGATGGAGGGCATGATTCCTGCCTTTTCCGAGGTTGCTCGTTGGGTGAAGTTTGCTTCGCCGACTTGTGAAATTGTCAGCAACGTGTCCGGTCAGTTCGCAAGTGACGAAATGCGAAAAGCAAAGTACTGGATCGATCATATCCGGCAGCCCGTTCAGTTCGAACAAAGCATCCGTACGTTGCTTGGGAATGGCGTCGATATTGTTATTGAGATTGGACCGCACCCTGTATTGACTTACCTTGGGCAGGCAACGGCTGAGACTTTAGCGCGCGGTGATGGAGGTCAGGACGTACGCTGGACGAGCACCTTGTATCGGGGAGAGAGCGCAGACAAGACAATCGCCGAAATGATGGGGCACGCGTTTGAGGCGGGTGTGCAAATAGACTGGAGTGCATTCCACCAGCCCGTCACACACCGGCGGCTGCGGGCCCCACTGTATCCATGGCAAAGAAAAAGTTACTGGTACGACGAGCGGTTTTCGAATCCGAATAGGAATAATTCCGAGATCAATGATTCCTTGTCGAACTGCCTGGTAGCGCCGCAGTGGATTGCTCAATCGTACCTCCAGTTGGAGCCGATGCGTCGTTGCGGCAAGTTAGAAGCACTTGATTCGAATTCGTTGAACGATGCGCTCGAAGCTGCGCGCGCTGGCGCGGATGCCGCGGGAACCCTGCGACGATTGGATCAATACTGCGCCGGATTGGTTTTCAAGGCACTACACGACATCGGGGTAGAGTTTTCAGTCGGCGATACGTTGACAGTTGCCGGAATAGAGACAAGATTCGGCACCGAGCCGCGGCATCGACGACTCCTGCATCGAATGTTGCAGATGCTGGAAGAAGAAGGTCTGCTGGTTGCAACGACATCGGGTTTCAGCGTGCTCGATACAGATTTGACGTTCGACGAAATAACGGCCGTGGCCGCGGGTTTCTCGGCTGTCGGAATCGACGCCGAATTCGCACTGCTGCAGCGATGCGGCGAGCAGCTGGGTCGAGTGTTGGTGGGAACAGTCGATCCGCTTGAGCTAATTTTTCCGGACGGAAGCTTCGACGATGCTGTTGAGGTGTATACCAACTCGGCTTTTGCAAAACTTGGAAACACGCTTGCTGAGCAGGCGGTTCGAGAAATTGTGTCGCTGAACGGGAAACGCGACAGCCTAAAAATCCTGGAGCTAGGCGCCGGTACTGGTGGTACCACTAAAGGTTTATTGCCATTGTTGCCAGCCGACAGGACGGAGTACGTTTTTTCCGACTTGTCAGAGTTGTTTCTGAATCGCGCTGCAGAAAAGTTTATTGACTATCCATTCGTTCGTTATCAGCTTCTCGACATTGAAAGTTCGGCGGAATCGCAGGGTTTAGCTGCGTCGCAGTTCGATCTGATTATTGCTTCCAACGTAGTTCACGCAACGAGGGATCTGGGTGAGAGCCTCGGAAACATTGGCAAATTGCTAGCGCCGGGTGGTCGATTGTTATTCGTAGAAGGGACCAGAAAAGCCCGTTGGGTCGATCTGGTCTTTGGTCTGACTGAGGGGTGGTGGCGATTTGACGATACCCAGTTGCGAACGGACTATCCGTTGTTGACCGCTCCACAATGGCGATCATTGCTTGAGTCGCAGGGTATGACCAACGTCCAGACGGTGGAAACACGTGGCAAAAAGAATCAGGAAGTTGTCGGCGACGTTTTTCCGCAAGTGTTGGTATTGGCACAGAAACCGGATATGCCCTGCACAAAGGAAACCGATGGCGCACGACCGGATATCGCGGAGGACGCGTGGTTGATTCTCGCCAGAGGGCAGGAGATTGGCGATTCGCTGGCCGCAATGATCGGGGAGACGACGGAATATTGTCAGGTTGTCGATGTCGGCGATGATTTTGGTGGCCTCGAGACCGCGGTATCGACATTTGTCGCCACCAACTCTGAAAGGCGAGTTAACGTCGTAAGCCTAGTGACCTTGCCGGGCGGCCGAGCGCAGGGCGCCGGAGCAAATGAACTTGAGCAAGCCACCGATGCCAGTACGGCCTGGACCAGAATTATCCGGGCGACGGCCTCTGCAGGGGTGTCGTCACTTTCGTTCGCCACCCTTGGAGCTCGGAAGTTGCTCGACGATACTGAACTCGATCTAAGGCAGGCTGCGTTGACCGGACTGGGCAATGTTGCGTGGGCTGAATACCAACACTTAAACGTCCGGCAGATTGATCTTGATCCGCAGGCGGACATTACGCTCAATGTCCAGTGCCTGTTTCAGGAAATTAGTCATCCCGCTGAAAAGAACAGGAGTGCATATCGTTCCGGTCAGCGTTTTGTTCAGCATTGGGTGCAGGCAAAACCGACAAAGGATGCGTTCCAATGTTCTGCC
>JAUHYO010000040.1 GCA_030426325.1 Gammaproteobacteria bacterium
TGATTGCACCGATCGCGATGGAAGACGGACTGCGTTTCGCCATTCGTGAAGGCGGTCGTACCGTCGGCGCCGGTGTCGTAGCGAAGGTAATCGAATAATCGTCGCGGCTTTGCCCGGCAAACGAGAAATATTATGAGTAATCAAAACATCAGAATCCGCCTGAAGGCCTTCGATCATCGCTTGATCGACAATTCAGCCCGCGAGATCGTTGATACCGCGAAGCGCACTGGCGCTACGGTCAAGGGTCCTATTCCGCTGCCGATGAGAAAAGAGCGTTTTACGATTCTTGTCTCTCCGCATGTGAACAAGGATGCCCGGGATCAGTATGAGATTCGGACGCATAAGCGTTTGATGGATATTGTCGATCCTACTGACAAGACGGTTGACGCACTGATGAAGCTTGAGCTTCCAGCGGGCGTTGATGTTCAAATCAAGCTCAATTAAGTCGGCGTTCTAATAGCGATCGGCCCGCGGCCGACATATGTGTGACGCGGAATGGCTCCCTTCGGTCCGCTTTATTTCCCGTCGCACACATCTCGGCCACGTGCCTGACAATTAGATTGTCGCACTGTCCGCCAAGATCTTGAGCAGGTTTCCAGCGCTTTTGGGCGGTCTGGAAAGACCTGTCAGGAAATAAAGCGGACCGAAGGGAGCCATTCCTAGACAGGTCTTTCCAGACCGACCACGGACTGTCAGCCTAAGTCATTGATTCTAATGGCACAGCGCCCCTCAGAAAATAGTTAGAAAAAACTCCGCATCCCGCTTGTAATAAGGCTTAGGAGTCGTATAATTGCGGGCTCGCTGAATTGGCCGGACCGGGAGTCGGCCAATAGCAGGACAGCAGAACACTAGTCGCCAGGAAACCGAGGGTGACACGGCAAATCCCGGAACTGCCGAACCGGCTGTATGACCGGATCGGAGCTTGGGTCAGCCCCAGAGCACAGAGGACAGGGTCCTCAGCGATGGCTGGCCCTTTCGCATGTCTGAACAGAATGAAAAATACAGTGGTCGCCAATCGAAGTGGCCACAGTGAAAATTTTAAATTTTGAGATTGTCACTGACCAATCGAAGTCGGTGCGAGGTTTTGAAAATGACAATGGGTCTTGTTGGCCGCAAGCGCGGCATGACACGTGTCTTCACGGATGACGGGGAATCTATCCCGGTTACCGTGATCGAGGCACAACCAAACCGAATCACCCAGGTGAAAACGCCTGAGAGCGATGGTTATTCTGCGCTGCAGGTTGCAGCCGGTAGCCGTAAAGCCTCCCGCGTGAGTAAGCCTGAAGCCGGCCACTTCGCATCAGCCAAGGTTGAAGCCGGCGACTTATTGATGGAGTTACGCCTGGAAGACGGTGCTGCCGTTGAATTCGAGGTTGGTAACGAGCTGAAGGTTGACCTCTTCGAGGCAGGCCAGAAAGTCGACGTCATTGGTACGACGATTGGTAAGGGTTTTGCTGGCGCAATCAAGCGCTGGAACTTCAGCATGCAGGACGCGACGCACGGTAACTCGGTTTCGCATCGTGCTCCCGGATCCATCGGTCAGAACCAGACACCCGGTCGCGTTTTCAAGGGTAAGAAGATGTCAGGTCACATGGGTAACGTTCGCCGCACCGTGCAGAACCTTGAGGTTGTGCGCGTAGATGCTGAACGCAACCTGCTCCTGGTTAAAGGCGCTGTCCCCGGTCATCGTGGTGGCTCTGTCTTTGTTCGTCCCGCAATCAAGACCAAGAAGTAAGGGGCGAATCAATGAAATTGAAACTTCAGGACAAGGGTTCCGTTGACGTCGCAGAAGCGGCGTTCGGTGCAGAATTTAACGAGGCACTCGTTCACCAGGTCGTAACCGCATACCTCGCGGGTGGCCGGGCCGGAACGAAGGCGCAGAAGAATCGCGCCGCGGTTCGCGGTGGTGGTGCCAAGCCCTGGAATCAGAAGGGAACGGGTCGTGCGCGAGCCGGTACCATTCGCAGCCCGATCTGGGTGGGTGGTGGCCGGACGTTTGCTGCCAAGCCGCGCAACTTCGACCAGAAGGTAAACAAGAAGATGTATCGGGCTGCACTGCGCTCGATGCTGTCTGAGCTGGTGCGTCAGGATCGCCTGGTCGTCGTCAATGATCTTACGATCGAAGCGCCGAAGACCAAGTTGCTGGCAACGAAGCTCAAAGAATACGAATTGAAAAACGTTCTGATTCTGAACGAGGCGTTCGACGAGAAGTTGTTCCTGGCTGCGCGCAACCTGCCGGACGTTGGCATTTGCGATGTGGCTTCGATGGACCCCGTTGTACTGATTCGCTTCGAGAAGGTGCTGGTGACATTGCCAGCGTTGAAGCTGATTGAGGAGCGCCTGTCATGAGTCGAGCTCTGCATCAGGAAAGATTGATGACGGTTATTCGTGGCCCGCACATGTCGGAAAAAGCGCATGTTGCAGCCGAGAAAAACCAGGTTGTATTGAAAGTCCGATCCGACGCGACCAAAAAAGAAGTGGCACAGGCTGTCGAGCTGCTCTTTGAAGTCAAGGTCGAGAATGTTCAGGTTGTGAACGTGAAAGGCAAGACCAAGCGGTTCCAGCAAACGCATGGTCGTCGCCCGGACTGGAAAAAAGCTTACGTGAAGCTCGCCGATGGTTCGTCCATCGAAGAGCTCTTCGGTACGGAATAGGGGAACGGTTGTGTCATTGCATAAGTCGAAACCGACATCACCAGGCCGACGATTTGTCGTTTCGGTCAAGACGCCCGAATTGCATAAAGGCAAGCCGCATGCTGCGCTTCTCGAGAAGAAGTCCAGGAACGGCGGCCGCAATAACAACGGACGAATCACTGTCCGCCATCAGGGTGGTGGTCACAAGCAGCATTACCGCCTTATCGACTTCAAGCGCGACAAGGACGGTATTGCAGGTGTTGTTGAGCGGCTCGAATACGATCCGAATCGCAGTGCGCACATCGCATTGATCAAGTACGCCGACGGCGAGCGTCGTTACATTCTCGCACCGAAAGGTGTGGCTGCCGGTACAGAACTGATCAGCGGCGAAGACGCTCCGATCAAGCCGGGCAATGCCCTGCCGATTCGAGCGATTCCGGTGGGTACAACGGTTCACAATATTGAGATGAAGCCGGGCAAGGGCGGTCAGCTGATCCGTTCGGCCGGCGGTTCCGCGCAACTGGCAGCTCGCGAAGGTGCCTACGCGACCGTTCGTTTGCGTTCGGGCGAGACTCGCAGGATTCATATCGACTGCCGCGCAACGATTGGCGAAGTCGGTCACGGCGAACACAACCTGAGGAAGCTCGGCAAAGCCGGTGCGAAGCGCTGGAGAGGTGTTCGCCCGACGGTTCGCGGTGTTGCGATGAACCCGGTTGATCACCCGCATGGTGGTGGTGAGGGTCGCACGTCCGGCGGACGTCATCCGGTGAGCCCCTGGGGAACGCCGACGAAGGGTAAGAAAACTCGTTCAAACAAGCGTACGGACGGCATGATTGTCCGCCGTCGCAAGAAGCGCAAGTAAAGGATTTTAAGAATGCCGCGTAGCGTAAGAAAGGGCCCATTCGTCGATAACCATCTGGCGAAAAAGGTAGCCGCAGCAGCGAAAGCGAACGATCGTCGTCCGATCAAGACCTGGTCGCGTCGTTCAATGGTATTGCCGGACATGGTCGGCCTGACGATTGCCGTTCATAACGGTCGTCAGCACGTGCCGGTATTGATTTCAGAGAACATGGTTGGTCACAAACTCGGTGAGTTTTCGATGACCCGCACGTTCCGCGGTCACTCCGGTGACCGGAAAACGAAATAAGGGGCCGCGTGATGCACGTTGCAGCAACACTAAGATACGCACGGGTTTCGCCGCAGAAATGCAGGCTCGTAGCGGACATCATTCGCGGAAAGTCCGTCGATGAGGCTTTGCGCACCCTGACGTTTTCGCCGAAGAAGAGTGCCCGCATCGTCAAGAAAGTGCTGGAGTCGGCAGTGGCCAACGCCGAGCACAATCACGGCGCGGACATCGACGAATTGAAGGTCGCGACGATCGAAGTCAATGAAGCGCCGACGTTCCGACGTTTTCGCGCTCGAGCAAAAGGTCGTGGCGCACGAATCATCAAGCGAAACAGCCACATCACTATCCGGGTCGGAGACGAGAAGTAATATGGGCCAGAAAGTACATCCAACAGGAATACGCCTCGGCATCGTCAAGGACTGGGCTTCGAAATGGTACGCAGATTCCAAGACTTTCCCTGAGTACATCAGTGCAGATCACAAGATTCGCGTATTCATCAAGAAAAAGCTGAAAGATGCCTCGGTCAGCCACATTGCGATCGAGCGTCCGTCGAAGAAGTGCAACATCACGATTCATACGGCACGCCCGGGTATTGTGATCGGCAAGAAGGGCGAAGACATTGAGAAGCTTCGTGCAGAAGTCTCGTCGATGATCGGTATGAACATCCAGGATGTTCGTATCAACATCAACGAAGTGCGCAAGCCCGAACTCGACGCAACGCTGGTCGCGGAAGGTATCGCCCAGCAGCTCGAGCGTCGCGTTATGTTCCGACGTGCCATGAAGCGTGCGGTTACGAACACGATGCGAGTGGGTGCCGAAGGCATCAAGGTTAAGGTTGGCGGTCGACTGAATGGCGCCGAGATTGCGCGTTCAGAATGGTATCGAGAAGGCCGGGTTCCGCTGCATACCTTGCGTGCGGACATTGATTACGGTACCGCCGAGGCGCGCACGACGTATGGCGTGATTGGCGTGAAGGTATGGATTTTCAAGGGCGAAGTCTTTGACAAGCCTGAAGTCGTTGCAGCAGAGCCCGCCGAAGCAAAAGCGGCGCGCTCATAAACAAAGATTGGTAGAACAAAATGCTACAGCCAAAACGCACAAAATTTCGCAAGCAGTTCAAGGGGCGCAACCGCGGCCTGGCCCTGCGCGGAAGCAATGTTTCGTTCGGTGAATTTGGTCTTAAAGCGACCGATCGCGGTCGACTGACAGCACGTCAGATTGAGGCAGCTCGTCGAGCAATGACGCGTCACATCAAGCGTGGCGGAAAGATATGGATTCGGGTCTTCCCGGATAAGCCTATCTCCAAGAAGCCGCTTGAAGTGCGCCAGGGTAAGGGCAAGGGCAACGTTGAATACTGGGTTTGCCAGATTCAGCCCGGCCGTGTCCTCTATGAAATGGAAGGTGTTACTGAAGAGATCGCTCGGGAAGCGTTCCGCCTGGCTGCTGCGAAGCTGCCGTTTGGTACCACGTTTGTTCGACGGCAGGTGATGTGATGAAAGCAGCAGACCTCCGCACCAAGTCAGTAGACGAACTCAACGACGAACTCGTTGCGTTGCGTCGCGAGCAGTTCAACCTGCGTATGCAGCAGGCGACCGGTGAGCTGGCACAGGTGCATCAACACAGCCGCGTTAAAAAAGATATCGCGCGCGTAAAGACGGTTCTTAATGAACTTTCACGTGCGGCGGGTGAAGCGAAATGAGTGAAGAAACCAAAGCACAACGCACAATTGTTGGTCGTGTCGTAAGCGACAAGATGGACAAAACTGTATCCGTTGCTATCGAGCGCCTGATTAAGCACCCGGTTTACGGCAAGTACGTTCGCCGTACATCGAAAGTTATGGCCCACGATGCTACGAACCAGTGCAAGCCGGGCGATCGCGTGGCGATCTCGGAGTGTCGTCCGATTTCGAAGAACAAGTCTTGGTCAGTCGTCAACGTCGTTGAACGCGCGGCAGACAAGTAACAACACTTAGGATGCAGTCATGATTCAGATGCAGACAGTCCTGGACGCGGCAGATAACTCAGGTGCCCGCCGTGTGCAGTGCATCAAAGTACTCGGTGGTTCAAAACGCCGGTATGCCGGTGTAGGCGATGTCATCAAGGTAAGCGTCAAAGACGCGATTCCTCGTGGCAAGGTCAAGAAGGGCGAGGTGTACAACGCCGTAGTCGTCCGTACGCGCAAGGGTGTACGACGTGCTGACGGTTCGTTGATTCGCTTCGACGGCAACGCAGCTGTTTTGCTGAATGCGCGTCTCGAGCCAATTGGTACACGTATTTTTGGACCGGTTACGCGTGAGTTGCGTACCAGCAAGTTCATGAAAATTATTTCGCTGGCCCCAGAGGTTCTGTAAGGACACGGGTCTGAACGGATTTAAGTTATGAATAAGATCAGAAAAGGCGACGAAGTCATCGTAACAACCGGCAAAGATAAAGGCCGTCGTGGCGTTGTCGTGCAGGTATTTGCGGATGGCCGTGTTGAAGTTGAGGGCATTAACCTCGCCAAGAAACACGTCAAGCCGAACCCAAACATTGGCGAACAAGGCGGAATTAAAGATCACCGCATGCCGCTGGATATTTCGAACGTGCTCGTGTTCAACCCGAAGACGAAAAAGGGTGAGCGAGTTGGTTTCCGCATTGAAAACGGCAAGAAAGTGCGCGTTTTCCAGAGCGGCGACGTAGTCGACATTTAAGAGACGGTAATGGCTAGATTATACGAACAGTATCAAAGCGAGATTGCTGCGCAGTTGAAGCAAAAGCTCGGTTTGAAGAATCCGATGGAAGTACCGAAGATCACCAAGATTACGCTCAACATGGGTGTTGGTGAGGCGGTTGCTGACAAGAAGATCATGGATAAGGCGCGCGAAGACATGCAGAAAATTGCAGGTCAGCAGCCGGTAACGACGCTCGCACGAAAATCAGTTGCTGGTTTCAAGATTCGTGACGGCATGCCCATTGGCTGCAAGGTCACGTTGCGTCGCGAACGTATGTATGAATTCCTGGATCGTCTCGTCAATATTGCGATTCCACGTATTCGCGATTTCCGCGGTTTGAACCCGAAGTCGTTCGACAAGCAGGGCAACTACAGCATGGGCGTCCGGGAACAGATTATTTTCCCGGAAATCAACTACGACGAAATTGATGCGTTGCGTGGGATGGACATCATCATTACCACGACGGCGCGAAACCCGGCGGAAGGCAAGGCGCTTCTCGAAGCGTTTAACTTCCCCTTTAAGAAATAGAGAAAACCCAATGGCAAAGACATCGATGATCATGCGTGAAGCCAAGCGGGCCAAACTGGTCGCGCGGCAAAGCGAAAAACGCAAGGCACTGAAAGCGATCGTGCGCAACATCAATAGCTCGGATGAAGAGCGTGCTGTTGCCCAGGCGAAGCTGAACAAGTTGCCACGCGACGGCAGTCCGATTCGACAACGTAACCGTTGTTCGATCACGGGGCGTCCGCACGGTGTTTATCGAAAATTTGGCCTGGCCCGTAACAAGCTGCGTGAAGCCGCCATGAATGGCGAAATTCCCGGCCTGACCAAAGCCAGCTGGTAGGCGGAGATAAATCATGAGTATGACCGACCCGATCGCAGACATGCTGACCCGTATTCGTAACGGTCAGGGTGCACGCAAAGTCAGCGTCACGATGCCCGCTTCGAAAGCAAAAGAGGCTGTCGCTAACGTATTGAAGGACGAGGGCTACATTGTAGATTTCTCGACGACGAAAGATGGCGCGAAGTCGGAGCTCACGATTGAGCTCAAGTATTTCGAAGGTGCACCTGTCATCGAGAAAATTCAGCGCGCGAGCAAGCCGGGACTGCGGGTTTACCGCGGCAAAGACGATTTGCCGAAGGTGCTGGGTGGTCTGGGCGTGGCGATTGTCTCGACATCTGCCGGTGTAATGAGCGATCGCCAGGCGCGTGCAAAAGGTATAGGCGGTGAGGTTATTTGCGTTGTTTCATAACGCTTAAGCCTACGGATAAGAGACTTAGACTATGTCAAGAATTGCAAAAGAACCGGTAACGCTGCCGAAGGGCGTTGAGTTCAAACAAGACGGTAACGTTGTTACGTTCAAAGGTAGCAAGGGACAGCTGTCGATGGAGCTCAACTCCGAAGTTGAACTGAGCCAGGAAGACGGTGTGCTGTCAGTTGCGCCGCGTTCCGGATCGCGATTTGCCATGGCCGTAACAGGCACGATGCGGTCGTTGATGGCCAATATGGCGCACGGCGTTTCGGAAGGATTTGAGAAAAAACTGGAACTGGTTGGCGTTGGTTATCGCGCACAGGCACAGGGTAAGAACCTGAACCTGCAGCTCGGTTTCTCGCACCCGGTCGTATACGCGGCACCGGAGGGAATCGACATCGAAACGCCTTCGCAGACCGAAATTGTAATCAAGGGAACCGACAAACAATCAGTGGGTCAGGTTGCCGCAGAAATTCGTCGCTTCCGTCCACCCGAGCCTTACAAGGGCAAAGGTGTTCGATACGCTGATGAGCGTGTCGTTTTGAAAGAAGCGAAGAAGAAATAATTAGGGTTACACCATGAAGCTGAACAAGAAAGACAATCGATTACGCCGTGCCCGAAGGGGCCGCGCCAAGATTCGTGAACTCGAGGCAACTCGCCTGAGTATTCACCGTACGCCGCGTCATATTTATGCGCAGGTGATTGCGGCGGACGGCCTGAGCATTCTGGCTTCAGCATCGACGCTTGAAGCCGAGGTTCGCAAAGGCATCAAGAATGGCGGCAACATCAAGGCGGCTGCAATTGTTGGCGCACGCATCGCAGAAAAAGCGAAAGCGGCCGGCGTCGACACCGTTGCATTCGACCGCTCCGGTTTTCGTTATCACGGTCGCGTAAAAGCGCTGGCTGATGCGGCTCGTGAAGCCGGACTGAAGTTTTAAAAGAGACTATAAAATGGCAAGAAACGATCAGAACCAATCGAACGATGACTTTGTTGAAAAACTGGTTACCGTCAACCGCGTCGCCAAGGTAGTTAAAGGTGGCCGCCAATTCGGCTTCACGGCGCTGACGGTTGTTGGTGACGGCGCAGGCAAGGTTGGCTTCGGGTATGGCAAGGCACGTGAAGTACCGATTGCCATTCAGAAGTCGATGCAGGCTGCGCGTAAAGACATGATCAACGTCAACCTGAACGATGGCACCTTGCAGTACGCCAAGAAAGGCCGCCATGGTGCGACACTGGTCTATGTACAGCCGGCTTCTGAAGGTACCGGTGTCATCGCCGGTGGCGCGATGCGCGCTGTATTGGAAGCAGCTGGCGTGCGAAACGTTCTTGCCAAGAGCTACGGTTCACGCAACCCGATCAACGTCGTTCGTGCAACAATCAAATGCCTGGCTGAGATTCATTCTCCGCAGTTCATCGCGGCGAAGCGCGGCAAAAAAGTTAAGGAAATCCTCGCCTGATATTTAGCGCGAAGATTGATACACAAGAGACACTAGAGAAAAGATCATGGCGAAGTCCAAAGAATTGAAGGTCACGCTGCTGAAGAGCAAGTTCGGTCGGCTGAAAAGCCACCGCGACTGCGTGGCGGGCCTGGGATTGAGAAAAATCCGCCAGACGGTAACCGTTGTCGATACACCGGAGAACCGCGGCATGATTAATCAAATTTCGTACATGGTTTCGGTAGAGGAAGTCTGACATGCGTCTGAACGAACTGTCGCCTGGAAAAGGTGCGAAAAAAGTAGGCAAGCGCGTGGGCCGTGGACATTCCGCGGGCCAGGGCAAGACCAGCGGAAGTGGCCAGAAGGGCCAGAAATCGCGGTCGGGTGGTTTCCACAAGGTTGGCTTTGAAGGCGGCCAGATGCCCTTGCAGCGTCGATTGCCGAAAATCGGCTTCCGTTCACGGATGGCTCGACTGACAGCAGAATTGCGTTTGCACGAACTCGAAATTCCAACGGCCGATGTCATCGACATGGACGTTTTGAAAGCGGCGAATCTCGTTCCGGCATTTGTAACCAAAGTGAAGGTCATCAAGTCCGGCGAAATCAAGAAAGCGGTCAAGCTCAAGGGTCTGGCGGTCACCAAGGGTGCCCGTGCCGAGATCGAAAAAGCTGGCGGCAGCATAGAGGCATAGGAGCGACCCTCAGGTCGCAATTTGAAGCATGGCAAAGAAGCCCCAACAAAGTCCGGCAGATATCGCGAAGCAGGCGAGCAAACTGGGCGAACTGAAAGTTCGCTTCATGTTTCTCATCGGCGCGCTGATCGTCTATCGCGTGGGTACCTATATCCCGGTACCCGGCGTGGATCCGGTTGCGTTGAAAGAATACTTTGACTCGCAGGCCGGCGGCCTTCTGGCGACCTTCAACCTGTTCTCTGGCGGTGCCTTGTCGCGCTTCGGTATTTTTGCGCTCGGCATCATTCCGTACATTTCGTCGTCGATCATTATGCAGATGGCGAGCCGCATTGTGCCGAGCCTGGAGCAGCTGCGTAAAGAAGGCGAGCAGGGCCGGCGCCAGATCACCAAGTACACGCGCTACGGAACAGTCGCACTGGCAAGCTTTCAGTCGATTGCCGCCGCATCGTTCCTGCAAAGCCAGCCGGGATTCGTCGTGAATCCGGGTCCTGCATTCATGATCACCGCTTGTATAACGCTGGTGACAGGAACAGTCTTTTTGATGTGGCTCGGTGAGCAGATAACCGAACGCGGTATCGGCAACGGTATTTCGATGATCATTCTGGCCAGCATCGTGGCGGGATTGCCAGGCGCAATCGCCGGTACGGCTGAGCTTGTGCGAAGCGGGGAGATGTCTTCGATTACGGCGATCCTGATGCTGATCGGTGGTGTCGCAGCCATTATCTTCGTCGTATACATGGAGCGCGCACAGCGCCGTATTACCGTGAACTACGCGCGGCGGCAGCAGGGCCGCAAGATGATGCAGGCGCAGAGTACGCATCTGCCGTTCAAGATCAACATGGCGGGCGTTATTCCGCCGATCTTCGCCTCAAGCATCCTGATGTTCCCGGCGACGATTGCGCAATTTTTCGGCCAGGCGGCCGATCCGACGGCGTTGCAACGTGCATTGCAGACCATTGGCGCCAACCTCGGCCCCGGTCAGCCTGTGTACGTACTGATGTACGCCGCTTTGATTATATTTTTCTGCTTCTTTTACACCGCGCTGCAGTACAACTCGAAGGAGACGGCTGATCAGCTGAAGAAGGGTGGTGCGTTCCTGCCGGGCATTCGGCCAGGGGCACACACAGCAGAATACATTGACAGGGTTTTGACCCGATTGACGTTCTGGGGAGCGATTTATATCGCCGGCGTTTGCCTTCTCCCCGAGATTGTCCGCATGTTCTACCCGAGCATGCCGTTCAGCTTCGGTGGCACCTCGCTGCTGATCCTGGTCGTGGTCACGATGGACTTTATGTCGCAGTTGCAGGCACATGCCATGAGTCACCAGTACGACGGCATGATGCAGAAGGCCAACCTGCGCAATTATGGCAAGGGTGGACAAGCACGCTGATTCTGTCAGCGTTTTGGAGAAAAGCTCATGAAAGTAAGAGCATCAATTAAAAAG
The DNA here is from genome assembly GCA_030426325.1 of Gammaproteobacteria bacterium. GTDB lineage: Bacteria > Pseudomonadota > Gammaproteobacteria > Steroidobacterales > Woeseiaceae > UBA1847. Next base: position 11,296 of record JAUHYO010000040.1, read on the forward strand.
ATCTGCAGAAACTGCAAGATCGTTCGCCGCAACGGTGTCGTACGAGTCATTTGCAGTTCTGACGCACGACACAAGCAGCGCCAGGGTTAATCCCGGTCTTATAGATAAGGATAGGTTAAGTGGCACGTATAGCAGGCATAAACATTCCGTTAGCGAAGCACGTCGTGATTGCTCTGACGTCGATTTACGGTATTGGAAACACGCGCGCGAAGAAGATTTGCGAAGCGGCCGGCGTTGCACCGGACACCAAGGTCAAAGACCTTGCTGAGCCGGAAGTAGCGAAATTACGTACGGCAGTCGCGATTTTCACTGTTGAAGGTGATTTGCGCCGTGAAACGTCTATGAACATCAAGCGTTTGATGGATCTCGGGTCATACCGCGGAATCCGTCACAGACGTGGTCTGCCGCTGCGCGGCCAACGCACTCGTACCAACGCGCGTACCCGCAAGGGCCCGCGTCGTCCGATTAAACGATAGTAGGAGTGGCCTCAGGCCGCGAAAATAACTATGGCAGAAGTAAAAAAGAAGAAGGTCAAAAAGCACGTTGTTGACGCAATTGCGCACATTCATGCTTCCTTCAACAACACGATCATCACGATTACCGATCGCCAGGGCAATGCGCTTTCTTGGGCAACAGCCGGCGGTTGCGGTTTCCGTGGTTCTCGTAAATCCACCCCGTTCGCAGCGCAGGTTGCGTCGGACAAAGCGGGCCGTGCGGCCCTCGAGTTTGGCGTGAAGAATGTTGATGTGCGTGTTCGTGGGCCCGGTCCCGGCCGTGAGTCTGCAGTACGTGCATTGAATGCTCTCGGATTTCGTATTCAAAATATTGAGGATGTCACACCCATTCCTCATAACGGCTGTCGCCCGCCGAAAAAGCGTCGCGTGTAGAGGCTGAACAATGGCAAGATATTTAGGACCAAAATGTAAACTGTCCCGCCGTGAAGGTACGGACCTGTTTCTCAAGAGTGGCGTACGGCCGCTCGAATCGAAGTGCAAGCTGGATGTTCCTCCAGGTGGTGCAGCGCAACGTCGCCCGCGCCTGTCGGAATACGGCCTGCAGCTTCGCGAGAAGCAGAAGCTGCGTCGTATGTACGGCGTGCTGGAGCGACAGTTCCGCAATTACTACAAGCGTTCGGCCCAGTTGAAGGGCTCAACCGGTGAGAACCTGCTGCGCCTGCTCGAAGGTCGTCTCGATAACGTTGTTTATCGAATGGGCTTTGCGGCAACGCGAGCTGAAGCGCGCCAGCTTGTCAGTCACAAGAGCATTGAAGTCAACGGCAAGATCGTAAACATTCCGTCGGCCCAGCTTAAGGCGGGTGATTCGGTTACGGTTCGCGAAAAAGCGAAAAAGCAGCTGCGTATCCAGAGTGCGTTGGAAATCGCAGGACAGGTCGGCTTGCCCGAGTGGGTAAATGTCGACACGAAGAAGATGGCGGGTGTTTTGACGTCGTTGCCGGACCGGGAAGATATTCTCCCGGATATCAACGAAAACCTAGTCGTCGAGCTGTACTCGAAGTAGTCAGGAGGGTTTTTACCCATGCAAGAATCTGTACACGAATTTTTGAAGCCGCGCGTTGTCAAAGTAACGCCGGAAAGCGACCTGCAAGCGAAAGTCACTATCGAGCCTTTCGAACGTGGGTTTGGGCATACGCTGGGTAATGCGCTGCGTCGCATCCTGCTGTCCTCCATGCCGGGTGCCGCAATCACCGAAGCCGAGATTGAGGGCGTGCTTCACGAATACACGAGCATCGAAGGCGTACAGGAAGATGTCGTCGACATTTTGCTGAGCCTGAAGCAGGTTGCCGTTACGATGAATTCTCGTGACACGGCTGAGCTGCGTGTATCGAAGAAAGGTCCCGGACCGGTAACGGCTGGTGATATCCAGCTCGACCATGATGTTGAAATCATGAATCCCGACCTGGTAATCGCAAACCTGACCAAGGCGGGTGAGCTGAACATGATTCTGAAGGTCGAGCGCGGTCGTGGTTACCGTCCGGCGACCCAGCGTCCGTCGTTTGAAGAGCAGGGTGGTCCCATTGGCCGGCTGCAACTCGATGCGTCGTTCAGCCCGATCGTTCGCGTAACGTACAGCGTCGAGTCCGCACGTGTGGAACAGCGCACCGACCTTGACAAGTTGCTGATCGAAATTGAGACCAACGGCACCATCGATCCGGAAGAAGCCATTCGCCGGGCCGGCAGCATTCTGAAAGATCAGCTTTCAGTATTTGTTGACCTGCAAGGCCAGGAAGATGGCATGGCGACGCAAGCCGAAAGCCAGGTTGATCCCATCTTGCTGCGTCCGGTTGATGAACTCGAACTGACGGTTCGCTCGGCTAACTGCCTTAAAGCAGAAAACATCATGTACATCGGTGACCTGGTGCAACGCACCGAAGTTGAGTTGCTGCGTACTCCGAACCTGGGCAAGAAATCGCTTACCGAGATCAAGGAAGTTCTGGAAGGTCACGGTCTGGGTCTGGGTATGCATCTGGACAACTGGCCACCGGCCTCTCTGCGTCCCGAGCATGAGCTCGTGATGTAAATCATCAGGGACTCCGGTCCGAGATGACAAACGAAGAATAGTTAGGATAGAGAAATGCGCCATAGAAAATCCGGTCGACGACTGGGTCGTAATAGCTCACATCGCAAGGCCATGTATCGCAACATGGCAACGTCGATGCTGATGCACGAGACGATCAAGACGACCCTGCCAAAAGCTAAAGAACTGCGCCGCGTCGTGGAGCCTTTGATTACGCTCGCGAAGGAAGACAGCGTTGCTAATCGCCGTCTGGCGTTCGATCGTCTGCGCGACAAGGCGGCCGTTGGCAAGTTGTTTTCCGACATTGGCCCGCGCTGCAAGGAACGTCCGGGTGGCTATCTTCGCATCCTGAAAACAGCACCGCGTCCGGGTGACAATGCGCCGATGGCGATCGTCATGCTTACGGACAAGGCGCCAGAGCAGGTGGTCGAAGAGTAGACCGTTCGACAAGAGCACAGGAAAAAGCCGGGCAATGCCCGGCTTTTTTGTACCCGCTGTGCGCGATCGGCCATACGTAACCGGTTGTTTATAATAGAGAAAGCGTCATACCGAAGGGATTCTTGCCGAATCCGCGACTTGGTCCGTTTGTGAGTCGGCTCACAGTGATTTTTTGTCGGAGAACCTAAAGTTACTGACGTTAC
>JAUHYO010000384.1 GCA_030426325.1 Gammaproteobacteria bacterium
GTCAACACGTGTTTCGAAGTCGACCATTCGCCCGGTTTCCCGGCGCTGCAATACGACATCATTCAGTGCATACGCGACGTGTTCCTCGCCGGAAGCTTGCATCAGGCGCGCCTCAAGCAGCAATCGTGAATCGGTTGAATAGTTGCCATCGAGGACATGATCGACGCTGTCGATCATTTCGTCCGGGGTGACGTCTGCGAGGAATCCCAGTCGGCCCCGATTGATGCCGAGAATCGGCGTCGCAAAACTGCGGGCCAATCGACTGGCATACAGCATCGTGCCGTCACCACCGACTGCGATAACGAGATCGGCGTGCTCGATTTGCTCCTGCGGCAGCAGGTCGACGCCGATACGCCCAAGGTGTGCAACCAGAAGATCCCGTGGCTCGGTAACCCGGGGGTCTTCCAGTCGACCGACAATGACTATTTTCTTGAAGGAGTGACTCATTCATGGATTGTGGCAAACCCTTGACCCACCGCCAAGCCATTGCTAGCGTTTCCTCAGTATGACAGCTGATACGTCCAATCCTGTACCTAGCGATCGCGGTCAACATTTGTTGCGCGTGTTGATCCAGCGCTATATTCGGGATGGACAGCCTGTCGGATCGCGAACATTGTCCAAGGACTCCGGGCTGGATCTCAGTCCTGCGACGATTCGAAATGTCATGTCCGATCTGGAGGACTTAGGCCTCGTTTCAGCGCCGCATACGTCGGCCGGACGGATTCCCACTCCAAAGGGTTATCGCTTGTTTGTTGATACCCTGGTTCGATATCGAAAACCCGGCGACGGCGACATACGCAGAATTCGGGCGCAAATTCGCGGTGATTCTGAAAACCCGGAAAGCCTCGTCGGTGCAGTGTCCAGCATGCTGTCGGATATCACCAGTATGGCGGGCGTTGTGACCGTCCCCAGGGCACCGAAAGTAAAGCTTAGGCAAATCGAGTTCTTGCCCTTGTCCGAGAATCGCGTTCTGGTCATTCTGGTCGTGAACGATCGCGAAGTGCAGAACCGCATTTTGCACACAGACCGCGATTATTCAGCATCAGAGCTGCAGCAGGCACAAAATTTCATTAACGAACATTACTCCGGTCTGGATCTGGAGCAGGTGCGCGCAAAGCTGTTGGCCGATCTCGAATCCACCCGGGATTCGATGAATCAGACGATGCATGAAATTATTTCTGTTGCGCAGTCAGCGATGGATGGAGCGGCGGACAAGGACAACAAGTATGTTGTCGCAGGCGAAACGAAACTGATGGATTTTGCCGAGTTGTCAGATGTTGAGACGCTGCGCCGATTGTTCGACGCATTTTCGCGCAAGCGCCTTATTCTCGATCTCCTGGATCGAAGCATTCATGCAAATGGCGTACAAATTTTTATCGGCGAGGAATCGGGTTACCGAATCTTCGACGGCTGCAGCGTCATAACCGCGCCGTATCATGTTGATGACGACACAATTGGCGTGCTGGGTGTCATCGGTCCAACGCGCATGGCTTACGACCGGGTCGTACCAATCGTCGATATAACCGCCCGATTGCTGGAGTCGGCACTGAGCCAGAGTAGCTAAGCGCGCGATTTTTCGCGCAAAGTGCCAAGATTTTTTGGCGCTGCCTCTTGATATTTTCTGTCTCATCCCCAAACTGCGGACGTCTTTTGCGCGTCGGGCGGATGTCTGGCGCTCGATGTTTGAATTTTGGAGCTGTATTTAATGAATGGACAAGCCGAATGTCCCGACAACGATGTCAACGAGCAGGTAGAGGTCGAAAGCACTGATTCCAGTGACCTGGGAGCGGAAACGCCGGAAATCGCGAGTTCGTATGATCAGGAGGCATTGTCGGAGCTGGAAGCCCTGCGGGCCAAGGCGGATGAAAATTACGATAATTACCTCAGGGCGGCGGCGGAGCTGGATAACGTTCGCAAGCGCGCGGCTCGGGATATCGAGAATGCCCGCCGCTACGCGCTTGAGCGATTTGGCAAGGAGCTGCTGGCAGTCCGGGATAGTCTCGAAATGGGTATTGCCAGCGCCGAGAACGCGAGCATTGAAAGTCTGCTGGAAGGCAGCGAGGCGACCCTGAAGGTTCTCGGTTCGACAATGCAACAATTTGGCATCGAAGAGATCGACCCGCTGGGCGAGCCGTTTGACCCGGAAAATCATGAGGCGATCAGTATGCAACCATCGGACGGAGCGGAGCCTGGCTCCGTCATGACGGTGGTACAAAAGGGGTACTCGCTCAATGGCAGGCTGTTGCGGCCGGCAATGGTGATCGTGGCCTCAGAATCATGATTTCTCGGCGAAAAAAGGGCCATCCCCGCTTGAAAGACTGTGCGCTGGCCCCACCTAGACGACCAGTTGAAACTATTTACAAATTTTGGAGCGTATAAACATGGGTAAAGTTATTGGTATCGACCTTGGTACCACGAACTCTTGCGTTGCAGTCATGGAGGGCGGAGTCGCCAAGGTTATTGAAAATAGCGAAGGCGATCGCACGACCCCGTCGATTGTAGCCTTCAGCAAGGATGACCAGGTCCTGGTGGGCCAGTCGGCAAAGCGCCAGGCGGTCACAAACCCGGGTAACACCTTATTCGCCGTCAAGCGATTGATCGGGCGCAAGTTCGATGACGAAGTTGTGCAGCGCGATATCGACATGGTGTCCTACAAGATCGTCAAAGCAGACAACGGCGATGCCTGGGTTGAGGCAAATGGCAAGAAAATGGCACCGCCGGAGATCTCCGCGCGTGTCCTGATGAAAATGAAGAAGACCGCCGAGGACTACCTTGGCGAGGAAGTGACGGAAGCTGTCGTCACGGT
>JAUHYO010000041.1 GCA_030426325.1 Gammaproteobacteria bacterium
GAGCCCAACCTGGCAACGCAACGGCATCGATGTAGTCGTGAACCCGTGTGTAGTAAGGTGTCACGCGCAGCTCCCAGGAACTATCAGCCGTGCGCCAGTCGAATGTCAGCGAGGCGGTGTAGGCGGCCGCAAGCGCCCGGCCGGCCTCGCCCTTCTGGGCCATCGGGTGGCCGTCGAGTGTCGTCATGATTGCACCGGCATCGCCCGGTACATTCAACAGGATTGCTGAAATTCGACCGCCGTATTCACAGCCCATATACACCGCAGCCAGCAGAATAAGTGCGGATTCCGGCGGCAAGTGCATTGCGAATGCCAACGGCAGCAGGATAGCGACTCCATTGATTGGACCAAGGCCCGGCAACAACCCGAGGACGGTACCCGTGAAGCATCCGATCGCGGCCAGCAAAAAATTGACCGGCTGCAGTGCGACCAGGAATCCTTGACCAAGATGGGCAAAATTATCCATTCGCTCTTAGCCCCATATCCGGCCCAACGGAAGACTGACCTGTAGCAATTGATCAAAGAACAAATAACCGAGCACACCGATTAACGCACCCGCAATCAATCCCGGAATTATTCGCCCCCCGTAGATCCTGGAAACCGCCAGGACCATCGCAGCCGTGGCCAATGGAAAACCCAGTATTTCGAAGAATGATGCATACGCCAGGAGAGCAACGACCAGCGCTGCACCTTTTCCCAGCAATAAAGCCTGTGGCCACTGCACGTCCCGGTCGGGTCTGACCAGCAATACGATGGAGCAAGCGGCCATGAGGACCGATAAAATGACGGGAAATGCTTTTGGTCCGACGGGCTCGTAAGCAAAAGGCACATCGAGTAGCCACATCCGAACAACAATTAGCGCACACACGCCCAGCCACGCGAGAGCGAAAATGCGATCGCTCATATCACCATGACCCTCAAACCACACACCATCGACATCCCCCCTCAGAACGATCAACTACCCGGACTCTCCGCTGCCGCGATATTGAGTCCAAAACTGTCGGCAAGATCACGATAAATTTGCATCCGCTCGCGGATTACCACGTCGAGCGCCGCCCCTGTCTTCGAGTAGGGAAACATTCCCAGCTCGCGTCGCATGTCTTCGAATCGTGAATCGGCCATCATTGTGGCGAAACTATCGACCCACCAGCGGTAGTCGGCGTCACTGACGTCAGGTCCAACATAGAATCCACGCATAATCGGCCAGCTGAAGTCGTAGCCTTGCTCTTTTGCCGTCTGCACATCGGCATAAGGTGCCGCGAGCCGTTCGTCGGACATCACCGCCAGAACTCTCAATTTTTTACTCTCGTGCATTCCCCGGATTTCGGATATATCGCCGGAGTAGGCCTGGATATGACCGCCAAGCAGCGCGGTCTGCGCTTCGCCGCCGCCTTCAAACGGTACGTAACGCATTGCCCGGTAGTCGATTCCCGCCGCCTGCGCGATGATCGCGCTCTTCATCCAGTCCTGACTGCCGACTGTGCCGCCCGCACCGAATACAACGGCTGTCGGGTCCTTTTGCAATGCTTCAATCAGGTCGCCAAGCGTTTGGTACGGGGAATCGGAACGTACTGCCAGCATGCCGTAATCGAGACCCACCGCCGCCACCCAGCGAACATCTTCTTCGGTATAGCGACCAAACTTTCCCTGCGCAATATTGAGCAGGGAGCCCCCTGAAAACGCGACAATTACATCCTTGTCAGATCCGCGCTGCGCAATAATCGTGTTGAAAGATACCGCGCCTATACCGCCGGGCTGATACGTTACCCTCATGGGACTGGACAACAACTTCATGTCCATCAGGCCTTTTTGCGCGAGCTTACACGTCAGATCGAAACCGCCACCTGGCCTGGACGGTGCAATACACTCCGGCCTTGCCGGCCCGGCATTCGCCTCACCGTCGACGCCACTTCCACCGGAACCAGCTCCGCAGGCGACCAGCAATGTGCACATTATCGCGGTGCTCAGATTTCGATAGCCCATTGGTCTCATTTCTCTTTATTGTTCGCGTTGTGATGTGGGGTCGCTTCACGCTACTTGATAGCCCAAGATTGACCGGGAAACCATCCGTCGAATGCCCAATCCGGCATTTTACGGACCCTAGCGACCGCAATCCGGTCCATACTGCGGATGACGGATACTGCGATTCGACCGAGCGATAAAAACTACGGGCGCGGGTCCTGGTGATCCGGCAGTTCAGAGACTGGATTCATGAACTCTTCAACGAAATGCGCTGACAGGTCAGTACGCCCATCAAGCCCTGCCTTCTTGTAGACCGCCTGGGCTTGCTGGCGAACAGTGCGCTCGCTGGTTTTTCGAAGATCGGCGATATCCTGCAAGCGCAAACCCTTCAACAGGAAAAGCGCGATCTCTTTTTCGGCGGCACTCAGGCCCCACTTGTCGAAATCGGCGTCAATTTGACGCATGCGGCCCTGCAACGCGTCATCAAGTTTGGCAGACAGTACCTCGGCGTCACTTGAGACTCCCTCCAGAATTTCAGCGAGGTCGGCGACACTGCGACGAGCACGATATCGCTGCCAAAACGCCACACTTGCGATGACAATACTGAACAGGACCAGTGCAACCAGCCACGGGTAACGCCGCAGGATTGTCTGGTGGAGGAAGCTGGTCTCAACCCGCGCGGCTTGCTGCGACGTGTTCTGCATGGCGCTGGCAATAGCGTATTGGGACTGCAGGAAGGATTCGAATGGCGGCCCGGTCAAATAAGAGTCACTCCAATGGTGTCGATCGATAGCCGCCTTCCAGACGGCGCTGTCGGCCAGCTTGTCAAATACTTCGACAAGCCGGTCCCTTTCGGCGCTGGAAATGCCCGGCGGGGCGAACACCGCGCGCCAGTTACCCACTGTGATGTCGATGCCGCGTTCCTGCAGCGTCGGTATATCAACGTCAGCAAGTCGCGCATTGCTCGAAAGCGCCAACGCCCGCAAATGTCCGGCGGAAATCAACGACTCCAGCTCGCTGTAATCACTGACGCCAACATTTGCGCTCCCGCCAATCAGCGCTGCTCCTACTTCGGAACCACCTGGATGAGCTTTGTAGTGAACCTGAGCCGCTTCGACGCCGAGTGTCGCCGCCAAAGTCTGCACCAGCATCTCATCAGGTCCTCCCAATGAGCCACCGGTCCAGATAATGGTGTCGGGTCGCGATTCAAACATTAAGACGAGATCGCCGATGGTCATGATGGGCGAATCGACCGGGACAACGATCGCAGCACTGGTTTCAGTCAATCTCGCGATCGGCGTCGTCTCAAGAAGCGAAACGCGTGAGCGGTTTGGCGCCGATGCACCAACAGTGAACATACCAGCAACCAGAAGCGCTGAACCGTCGCCTCGCCGGCCTTCGATGAACTGTGCAAGACCAATAAGTCCACCGGCGCCTGGACTGTGCTCGATCCGAACACGATCTACCAAACCTTCTTCGCGAAGCGTCTTTCTCACCGCCTGTGCGGTCAAATCCCACCCGCCACCTTCCAGCGCGGGGACGACAATTGTGAGGTTGGTGAAGCTCTGGTCGTCTGGCTCCGGGTCGTCCTGCGCCGTCACATCAGCAATCGGCAGGCAACCGAGTATCAAGACCGCGATCGTTGTGGACAAGTAGGTGAATTTCATGAGCGACAGTCTAATTGACACGACCATGTGACGATACACCGTTTGCCAAACAATTTTCAGGTGGACAAAAAATTGCCCGCCTTACTGTCGGATTGCCGATTTCTCTGTCGCCGGCCGTGTGACCCGCGACCAACTGACGCCTTCGATCGGGTGTACGGCATCGTCAGTTGACATCACGCTCGTAAATGATATCTCCGCCAAATATGGTCATCATGACATCAGTCTCCAACAGCTTTTCCGGGGCACCGTTGAGGACGTTGTCGGAAAGAACGACAATGTCCGCAAATTTTCCAACAGCAATTGAACCAACCCGGTCCTCCTGGTGAGACGCCATTGCAGGATTAATCGTATAAGCGCGCAAACCCTCTTCTACGGTGATGCCTTCGTCCGGATGCCAGGCACGATCCAGCGGCTCTCCGGGCTGACGTCGTATAACAGCCTGGTAGATGATCGTCAACGGATCAAGGGGCTTCGCTACAATCTTGTAAAACCCACCCGGCCAGTCCGATACCAGGTTGATGCGTACACCGTTGTCAATCAGCGTTCGCCCGGTAAAAGCGAACTCTGCCCGGGACGCACCAAGCTTTTTGTCGAGATGATCAACCTCAACCAGCATGTGCATTGGCGTAATGTCCGCAAATGCACCGAGAGAACCGGCACGACGAATGTCGCTTAATCGTGGAAATTCCATATGAATCAGTCGTGGCCGGCGGTCACGTGGGCCGTTGACTCGAATGGCCTCCTCCAGCCAGTCGAGATAGAGCGCCGTTGCCTTGTCACCGATTTGATGGGTCGCCATGTCGAACCCGGCGCGGTCGGCGCCAAGGAAATTGGATCGGGTCAGCTCCGGGGATTGAACCCTGAACGTGAAATTGCCCGCGTAGTTGGGCGTATCGTTAAACGGTTCGAACATCAGGGATCCATCGATAAACGACTTGAGCGCCCCAAACTGAATCAAATCGTCACCCGAACCGGGCGAAATTCCATGGGCGGCCAGATCCGCCCAGACGTCCAGGGCCTGTAGTGCATAGACACGAACCGTCAGCGCGTTTTCCTCACGTAAATCCGTAAAGATGCTGAGATCGCTGTTGCTGCGCTCCGCGTGAGTCCTGAGCATGAGGTGCTGCGATATGTCCTCGACGCGAGTCATGTCATGAATACCCGTTATGCCAAAGCGACTGAAATCTTTCATCAGGGCGCGAGCGGCGATCAAAATGCGGGCCTTGTTTCTTGGGGGAAGCGCAAGAAAAGCGCGCTGTCCCGCACGGTCCATTAACATGCCATTGAGTTCACCGGTAGCAGCATCACGCCCGTACGAACCGCCACCGGGGTTCGGGGTATTCTTGTTAATCCGCAAGTACTCGAGGGCCAGAGAATTGGCGAAGTAGTCGCCGTCGTGTCGTCGAAACAGCACGGGATGGTCCGGGCTTACGGCATCCACAGCCGACAAGAGCGGCTCGAATGTCTCGAAGTCGTCCCGCCCGGCCAGGCGCGCTTCCCGGGAAGCGATTTCTCCCCAGTCGCCGCCTGTAATCCACATGCCTTTCGGTATGCGTTGCGCCGCTTCGGCCAGGCGTTCGAGCATCAATTCCTGCGAGTTAACATCCATCAGACGCGCTTCGAAGAACCACTCTGTCGCATTTTCAAAGTGCGTGTGTCCATCGATAAAGCCCGGGACGACCATTCGACCGTTCAGGTCCAGCGTGCGGGAATCCGGACCGCTGAGTTCTAAGATTTCGTCATTGGATCCAACCGCGACGATTCTTGAACCACGAATTGCCAGCGCCTCGGCACCGGGGAGTTTTTCGTCGGCGGTCCAGACTGACGTATTGAACAGGATCAAGTCCGCGGGAGCCTCTTGCGCAGCCGCGACGGTCATACCGACAACTAACATGCTGATTGAAAGAACTGGCGCGATGATAAATCGGCTAAACATCGTAGCGATCTCCCTGGTTAATGCTTTGATGACTTTTTCGGATTCGATAGCGCTAATGACCATAGTGTCTGGCGATCGGTCAATCCTTCCAATGACGGATAGCGGCGATTCAGTCGTAGTGCGAGTATGCGACAAGAAATCCACGCCGCAAATTTGAAGGTGTCTCATCACTATGAAATTTTCCCGTATCTCAATAGTATTCGCCGCGCTCACACTTGGTTTCACGCTACCAGTTGCAGCGGAAACACTAGAAAGCAACACCCAATACTATAAAGACCTTCGCGAGGCCGCCCGGCAAGAGGGCGAGCTTGTCGTTTACAGTGTTACAAGTTCGGTTCCCCTGCTCGTGGAAGACTTTCAACGTCTTTACCCCGACATCAAGCTGCGCTATGTCACGATGGATACATCCCCGCTTCACGACCGCATTATTAGCGAAGCCGAAAATGGCAGTGTCGCCGATATCGCCTGGAGTTCGGCGATGGACCTTCAAGTCGAGCTCGTAAACAATGGCTATGCAATGCAATACCAGTCTCCGCAACTCGCCGATTTACCGGCATGGGCTGCATGGAGAAACCAGGCGTTCGGAACCAGCTTTGAGCCTGTTGGCATCGTGTATAACCAATCGCTGCTCGGCGCACCTGAAGTACCTCAATCTCGCAAGGAATTTATCGAACTCATCGACAGCAATCCTCAGCGATTTGACGGCAGGGTCATAGCTTTTGATCCGGTGGCATCCGGTCTCGGCTATCTACTGATGACGCAGGATGCGGCCGCATCCGAAGATGCGTTCTGGCGCCTGGCTGAATCGATGGCCTGCTCAGGCTTGCGACCACAATCGGGCAGCGGCGCAATGTTCAAACTGATCGCGTCAGGAGACGCGTTGCTTGGCTACAACTTGCTGGGCTCCTACACCCGGCGTCGTGCCAGCACAGACCTGCCCGAACTTGGGCTGGTGCTCCCGAATGACTACACATTAATAATGAGTCGCGTCATGTTCATACTGCGTGACGCCCCTCATCCCAATGCCGCGAAACTCTGGCTCGACTACGTATTGTCCCAACGCGGCCAGCAACTTATCGCTGAATCAGGGCTCGGCTCAGTACGTTCAGATGTTGTTGGCGAATTTACACCGACATCTTTTGAGAAAAACGGAGAAAGAGTGATCAAGCCGATCGCTATTGATGCGGGCCTGCTAACCCACCTCGACGCCGATGCAAGGCAGGCGTTCCTGGATCGATGGCAACGCACTTCGTCCAACTCTTGTTCCGCCGACCTGAAGCCGAACTGAGGTCGGGCTCGACGAAGTGCGCCGCTTTATCCGATTCGATCCCGGGTGGGCCGGCTACCAGTCGACCCACCCGAGGCGTTACTTCAGGTACTTGTCCAGGAACTTGATGATTCGATTCAGTGAGTCGGCAGATTCGGGAGAATCACCGTCGCTAAAGTCGTGGCTGCCAGGCGCGCGATCATACAACTTGTATTCGTATTTTTTGCCATGTGCCTTTAGTGCTTCGACCAGCCGCTCTGAGTGAACCTTATGATTGACCGTTGTATCGTATGTTGTCGCATGGATCAGCAGAGGCGCTTCGATTTTCTCAACATGCATGATCGGTGACGCGTCGATATAGGCTTGCAGATTGTCGAACGGCAGGCCACTAAATTGTGGCTCCTGGGCGATCTGATTACGCCGATATTCCGGCTTGTAGGCCATGTACATCAAAAAGTCGGCCAGTCCAACGACATCGACGGCGGCCTTGAAGAGCTTGGGCTTGTGCTGGATAGCGAGCAACGTGGTCATACCGCCGCGGCTTCTTCCTACGATACCCAAACGCTTGGCATCGACATAAGGTTTATCGGCGAACCACTCAGCAACTGACAGCACGTCTGCAACGTCGCCAGTGCCGTATCGTTGATTATTGTAGTGCGGTCGCCCATACCCACGACTGCCACCGTACTCCGGAAAGACCACAACATAGCCTTCGCTGACAAATCTCACGATGTAGCCGAAGAACTCTTCATCCAGTGAATAGTGAAACCCACCGTGGACAGCAACGACTGCCGGGTAGCGTTTGCCTGACTCTCGCTCTACCGGCGTGAAGACCCACGAAGGCACAAGATCGTAATCCTGGTTCGGAACCATGGCCCGCTCCATCTTGATCTTGTCGCCATAGCGCTGAATGAACGACAGCGTAATAATTTTTTGATTGACTTCGTAGAGCTGGTGCAGAATCTGGTCGAGCTTGACATTGGTTTCCTTCGACTCCAGATCCAGGTAGGTCTTGAGCTCGTCGGGCCTGCGGCCATCTGACTGCTGAGCTTGTGCCACACCGAAAAATAACAAGACGACTGCGGCTGCCACCGATATCTTCCGCCCTTTTGCCCCATGATCAAAAATATTATTCTTCATTCGTATTTCCTCTGCGCTGTCAGGGTGACCCTCGAAACTACGGGCCCAAGGGGAGCTTACGCAGGTGGTCAGACAAGACTATCCGTCAAAAGTCATACGTTGCTAGGTCATGTGACCATTGGAGTGACTTATCGCCGATAAAATGCGGCTCTCAACGGATATCCACGACAAAAGGTGCGGCGCGACTCGATTGGCCACGTTGGCTGTATCAATACAACACTGACTAATTCTAACGAAGTTACCCCTGAGTCAGTCCAGTGAACCCGCCAGAAAGTATCACGTCACGACACCTGCTTCGCAAAGTCTGCTGATGGTTGAGAATTCAATAAACTGTCTGGCCCGAAGTCGAATTACCAGGCGTACCGCATCTTGAGGCTGATCTGGCGGCGCGCTGCCGGGGTCCCCGGAAACTCTTCAAAATTGCTGTTCGTGAGATTGTCGACGATCACCAATACCGTGAGCCCGTCGATGAACTCTGGGCGCCAATCCACTGCAATCGATGCAGTGAAGGCGCGATCGTCACCACTTCGAAACGGGTGCGCTGCCTGTTCGCGCAACTCGCTGTCGAAACGAACGCCAAGCTGATTCATTAGTCGAACAATGACTGCTGCCGTGAGTCGGTGTCGTGCGTAGTTAAGCGCATAAAAGCTTGCGTCCACAGGCGCTGTGCCGTAATCGGCCTGCTTGTCCAGAAACGCATAGCCGAGCGTGGTCGTCACCCGAGTCCACTGTTGCTGATAGCGCCATTCCAAACCGAACACGTCAAGGTCCACCGGATTTGCCTGCCGCGCAAACGGCGCACCCTGCAGGAAGGTCCAGTCGAGCAAATCGTCGTTCTTACGCACAAACCCGCGGAACTCGGTATTCCACGCCGCACGCCGCCGCAGAAACGTGATCGACAGCGTTTCCGCACGTTCTCGGCTGAGCGTATTGTTGCCACCGAAGAGGCCTGACGGTGGAGAGTTAAGCGCCGTGTAACCAGGCAGCTGTGACGAACTTGCGACCGCCAACTGTATGCTGTCCCTATTATTGCCAGCCACCTTGGCCAGTGTCAGTGCCGTCATCGGCAGCAACGCATTGCTATCGCGATTTGAGGCCTCGACGCTCGCGCCAATCTGCCACTCAAGTGTACGTTGGCCACCCAGGGTCCATTGCCGTGAAGGTGCCAAACTTACCCGCGTGCGACTTCGCGAATTAAAAGTGCCGCTCGTCAGATCAGTCGAGCGCACCAATTCATCAGCCGTAAATTGCAGGGCGTAATGCCACTGCCAGGCGCCGTTGGCGCTCAATCCGCGCATGCCTATCGCTGCGCTGCGCGTGCGATGATCAAATGCACCAGGCGCACCAAACTCATCGGTGCGACGATCAAAATCGTAGTCGTCTTCGACATCACGGTAGTAGGCACCCCACTCGATGTAGCGACCGGAATCGCCACCCGGCAATGCATCACCGTCATGGCGGTAATTAGCAATCAGTAACAAGGATTTGGTGCGATCAGTTTCCGGCAGGCTCTTAAACCCGGTATAGGCTCCGGGCCAGCCGTAAAAGCTATCCTGCAGCGCTACGGCTACATCGGCTTGCGCCGTCGCTGTCGTGCGCTGTACGCGTGCGAAAAGTCGTTCAAATTCGTGGTCGCCGTTTGCGCGACTGCCATCGCCCTCGGAGCGCGCGAAACTCAGTTCGGCCGCGATCGCATCGGGCGAGTGACGATCGCCCCATCGAGTGCCGACGCTCAAGCCCCCATCGCGCAAACCGTCGCTGCCCAAACCGGCGGCGAGTTCGCGGCGCGGTTGTAATGGCTGCCATCGGTAGTCAAGTGTCGCCACCGTTGCATTAAATCCCTGCACCGCATTGTCCATTCCGGTGAGGATGTTCGGACTGGACAGCGCGTCCGGATCGATCGGCAACAACGCCGTATAGTGACCGGTTTGCGGATCGATAACAGACACGGCGCCCACTTTAATACCAATGTTCTCAAACACGCTGCCCTGAATCGTGATATCCGACTGCGCCTCAGGCAGGCCGCGGGACTGCAGATCCACCTGCGGATCAAAGCGCAATGCGGTACTAATGGTCGCATAGCCCGTGGCTGGCTCCTCGTTGGCGACACGTTTTTCGGTCACCAAGACATTCGCCAGCTCCTGTGGCACGTCGTCGCCGGTTTCGGCGAATGCGATTTGCAGGTGCCAGAGTATGAGTATCGCCGTCAACCCGGTGCAGGGTAACCGTTGTCTTTGCATCGTTGGACTGTCTGCTTGTGTGTAATCGAAACTGCCCGGCGAAATCAGCCTGCACACCCTTGAGAGTGCGCGGGCACGAAATCTCCGCGATCGCTGGAGAGTACTGACCGGAGGAAAATGCCGGGGCGGATGCCCTAACACGTTGATCGTAGCAAAGCCGAGCGTGTTTGTGGATAAACACTTTGTCGCATCATCGGCGATACGGATCACGGCGTCATAGCGTTGCCCAATACCGCGCCATAGTTGTTGGCAACGCCCAAATTCAACTGAAAGAACGATGGTTGCAGCCGCGCCGCCCAGAACACGATTTCGTTTCCGACGTATCGTAATAGGCGTTCACCGTCTGCGGCATCATTCACCATTCCTGGTAGTCGACGGTCTTGCAGCGAAGTCGCCAGCAAGAACCTTGAAGAGCGACGCGAGCGCAAACGCACGACTCGTATCCGCATCCAGTGCTTGCTGCTCCAGATCGAGCAGCGTTCGCTCGGCGTCGAGCACAACAAGATAATCGTCACGTCCCGCATCAAATCGCATCTTGGCCAGCTCATAGGCACGACGGCTGGCTGCCGCCGCTGCGCTTAACTCAATATGGCTGCGATTGGCGGCGCGATACGCCGCAAGTCCGTTCTCGGTTTCTTCGAGTGCCAGTAACACGGTTTCACGATAGGCCGCGGCCGCGCCATCGGCACGCGCGCTGGCGGCACGCGTTTGTTGTCGCACGCGCCCAAAATCGAGAAAGCGCCAACTCAACGTTGGCCCGTAACTCCAGCGCTCCGCAGACGCATCGCCAAGATCACTGGCCGCAAGCGCGGTCCAGCCGAAACTGCCGAACAGGTTTAACTTTGGAAAGTACTCCGCAACTTCCACACCGACTTCGGCTGTCGCTTCGGCAAGGCGTCGCTCCGCCTCGCGAATGTCCGGTCGGCGACGCAACCAGCCTTCCGGCGATCCGGCCTGCACCATGACGGGCAGCGTCGGCAAAGCCGTACCGGCATTAAGATGTTCACGCAAAGTTGCGACAGGCCACGCCGTCAGAACAGCGAGCCGCTGTTCCTGGCGAGTCACTTCAGCTTCGCTTTGCGGCAACAATGCAGCGAGGCTGCGCATCTGCGCCTGGCCACGTGCGAGGTCGAGATCATCACCTCGACCGGCATCGAGCAACGCCTGCAAAATGTCGACGCTGTTTTGCAACCCGGCAAGCTGGGCGGTTTGCAACTCAAGCTGTCGGCGCGCGCCAATCAAGGCAAACCACGACTGCGCCGTTTCTGCGACGATGCTGATCTGCACGGCGTGCAATGCAGCCTGATCGGCCTCGAAACGATACTGAATCGCTTTCGAGTCATTGCGCAAGGAGCCGAACAAGTCGATCTCCCAGCTGGCATCGAAGCCTGCGCGCCAGGTCTCGGAGGTACCCTGGCCCGGTGGCAGGAATGGATCGGAGTCACTCGGCTTGCTGCGCTCCGCGCCGCCATCGGCGGTAACCGTGGGAATCCAGCTGAAGATTCTCAGCCCGTCGAGTGCGCGAGTCTCGTCGAGGCGTGCTACCGACTGGGCAATTGTGTTGTTCGCCTCGAGCGCACGTTTGATCAGTGTATCCAACTCAGGGCTATCGAAACTCGACCACAACAATGTGCCAACAGCCGAATCGCCCGCTGGGCTGTCGGCCTGGTCAAACTGTTCGGGTAACTCTGGCTCGGGCTGTACGTAGCGCGGCCCAACGGTGCACGCGGCCAGTAGCAGGACGGACGCCAGAACTAACATGTACCTAAGCATGCTGGTCCTCCTCGCGAGCTAACGCGCGATCGCTTCTGCCCTTGGCAAATTTTCGCAGCGCGACGTAGAACACCGGCGTGAAGAACAAGCCGAAGAAGGTGACGCCAAGCATTCCGGCAAACACGGTTACACCCATGACGTGGCGAACCTCCGACCCGGCGCCGGACGCGAACACCAGCGGCAGCACTCCCGCCATGAAGGCGAAGCTGGTCATGAGGATCGGTCGCAATCGCAGCCGGCACGCCTCGATGGCCGCGTCGACAATACTTCGACCCTGACTTTCAAGGTCTCGCGCAAATTCGACAATCAGGATCGCGTTCTTGCATGCCAGACCAATCAATACGACCAGTCCGATCTGCGTGAATATATTGTTGTCGATAAAGCTTGGCGGAATGGACATCGGCGGCGGTGGAATCCAGCCCATCGCAATCTGCAAGCCGAACCAACTACCGTGTATGAAGTTCAGCAGCCAGATGCTACCCATGGCGGACAGCAAACACAGCGGCACAATCAGGATCACGGCAAGCGGCAAAGTCCAGCTTTCGTACAGTGCCGCCAGTACGAGAAAAACCAGCAGCACGCAGAGCGGAAATACCAGTAGCGCGAGGCCACTTTGCTGAAGCTGTTGATACGTGAGCCCGGTCCATTCGAAGCTCATGCCGCGCGGCAAAGTTTGCTCAGCCAAGGCGGTGGCGATCGCAAGCGCCTCGCCCGATGAAATATCCGACGAGAACGGTGCGCCCTGCAAATCCGCCGCAGGATAGCCATTGTAGCGAACCACCGGGTCGGGTCCGAAGCTGGGTCGAATTTCAACAACGCTGCCAAGCGGCACCATGTCGCCATTGCGGTTACGTGTTTTTAGCCGAGCAATGTCGTCGACATTGTCGCGAAACTCGGCGTCCGCCTGGGCGTAAACGCTGTAGGTGCGGCCGAAGAGATTGAAGTCATTGACGTAGGCAGAGCCGAGATAAATCTGCAGGGTGTCGAACACGTCGGTTAGCGCCAGGCCCTGCTGCTTTGCCTTGACGCGATCCACATCGGCGTCGTACTGCGGCACGTTGGCCTGGTAAGACGAGAACACCGACCCCGGGCCAAAGCCGGGCTCACCGGCGAATCGCCCGCTTAAGCTTTGCACCTGGTTGTTGAGTTCCGCGTAACCAAGGCCGCTACGGTCTTCGATGAACATTTCGAAGCCCGCCGCATTGCCATAGCCGAAAACGGGCGGCGGCATGAATGCAAACGCCAACCCGTCTTTGACACCACCGAATTGCATGCTCAACGAACTGGCAATTTCCACGGCCGTCAAATCGCGCTCACCCGCTGGCGAAATACCGACGAACATCACGCCCGTATTCGGCGTGTTCACAAAGTGAATCGCGTTCAGACCCGGAAACTGCACCACGCTTTCCACGCCCGGCGTTTGCAGCGCGATCGCGCCCATCTGCCGCATGGCTTCAGTCGTGCGTTCGAGCGAAGAACCGTCCGGCAATTGCACGCCGGCGAACAAATACTGTTTGTCCTGGGTCGGGATGAATCCGCTAGGCACGGCCCGGAAGCCGGCGACTGTTAATCCGATGAGCAATGCATAAATGACCAGCAATCGCGGTGTGCGACTGATGGTCTGCCCGATGCCACCGGAATATCGTTCAGAACCGCGCTTGAATACGCGGTTAAAGGCTGCGAAAAATCGGCCGAAAATGCGTTCGATAATGCGGCCGGGCAAATCTTTTTTTGCACCATGTGGTTGCAACAACACCGCTGCAAGCGCCGGAGACAAAGTCAACGAGTTGAATCCCGAGATCAGAACCGACACGGCGATGGTTACCGCGAACTGCCGGTAGAATTGGCCCGTGACGCCACCAAGAAATGCCAATGGCACGAATACCGATGCCAGCACCAGCGAAATCGCAATGATGGGCCCGGAGACTTCGCGCATCGCCTGGTGTGCCGCCGCTCGCGGCCGCATTCCTTCCTCAATATGTCGCTCGACGTTCTCGACCACCACGATCGCATCATCGACCACGATACCAATCGCGAGCACCAGGCCGAACAAAGTGAGTACGTTGATGGAATAGCCAAGCAGCCAAAGAACGGCAAAGGCACCAACGATCGAAACTGGCACCGCGAGCAAGGGAATCAGCGATGCGCGCCAGGTTTGCAGAAACACCACCACCACGAGCACAACCAGCAGCACTGCTTCGAGCAGCGTGGTAACTACTGTCCGTATGGAATCGCGTACGAAGACCGTTGGGTCGTACATGACGTCCCACTGCACGCCCTTCGGAAAATCGTCTTCCAGCTCGGCCATTTTATCGCGCACAGCATCGGACAACGCAATCGAATTGGCACCGGGCGCCTCGAAGATAACAATAGCCGCGGCGTCTTCATTGTTGAGCATCGAATTGATTGAATAACTTTGTGCGCCGAG
>JAUHYO010000042.1 GCA_030426325.1 Gammaproteobacteria bacterium
TTTTCATGATCCTGATCGGGGCGTCAATTTTCTCTTTGGTGTTTCGCGGCTACGGTGGCGATGACGGTGTCCGCGTGATTCTCGAGGCGCTGCCTGGCGGCGTATTCGGTGCGGTCCTCGTTGTAATGCTCGTGATGTTCCTGCTTGGATTCGTACTCGACTTCATTGAGATAACGTTTGTTGTTGTTCCCATTGTCGGCCCGGTATTACTGGCGATGGGGCTTGACCCGGTTTGGCTGGGCATCATGATTGCCATCAACCTGCAGACATCGTTCCTGACGCCACCTTTCGGCTTCGCGCTTTTTTATCTTCGCGGTGTCGCGCCTGCATCAGTCAGTACGGCGCAAATCTACCGGGGGGCGATACCGTTCGTCGCCATTCAACTGCTCGCACTGCTCCTGCTGGCAATGTTTCCGGAACTCATCACCTGGCTGCCCGGGAAAATCTACGGCCCTTAGTGCCTACTGCCGTGTATCGAGATACGCCTGTTCCGAGATACGTGTGTTCGCTTCCATCTTCGCCAGGTACTCGTAGTACGGCACGCTGACTTTGGCGACCGCCGGATCTTTCGCCGCAAGTTCATCGATCAGTTCCCGTGCGATGCGCTTCAGGTGTTGCAGAACTTCGGGTGGAAACGGCCGCACGTCGACGCTCGGGTCTTCAATGAGTTGTTGCAGGGAATTGGCGTTGCCATGCGTGTACTCCGCCGCCATGTCGGTCGTAATTGACTGGCAGGTAATTTCGACCAGTGCCTGCAGGTCATCCGGTAACGACTCCCAGGCCTTGCGGTTGATGATGCACTCGAGTCCCGGTCCCGGCTCCTGCCAACCGGGGTAGTAATAATACCGGGCCGCCTTGTGCAGTCCGAACGACACGTCGTTGTAAGGCCCGACCCACTCGGTCGCATCAATTGCACCGGTCTGCAGCGACGTGAAAATTTCTGCGCCCGGCAGGGTGATCGGTGTACCGCCTGCGCGGCGAAGCACTTCGCCACCGAGGCCTGGAATTCGCATTTTGAGGCCCTGGAGATCGGCGACACTCTTGATTTCACGATTGAACCAGCCACCCATTTGCACCCCGGTGTTTCCACACAGGAATGGAACGAGATTGAACGGCTCGTAGAGTTCGCGCCAGAGCTTCATTCCGCCGCCGTGATGAATCCAGGCGTTAAGCTCCATGCAGTTCATGCCGAAGGGAATCGCGGTGAAGAACTGCGCCGCGTCGACCTTGCCCTTGTGATAGTAGGACGCATCGTGCCCCATCTCGACGGCACCACGACTGACCGCGTCGAAGACTTCGAACGCCGGCACCAGCTCGCCGCCGCCGTACACCTTGATCTTGAGGCGTCCGGCCGAGGCCCGCTCCAGCCGCCGGGCCAGGTTTTCAACGGCCATGCCGAGACCCGGGAACTTGGGCGGCCACGAGGTCACACAGGACCATTCAAAACGTTGCTGCGCCTGATTCTGGGCCCCGTTGCTTTCGTTTTCGGCCTGCGAACAGCCAGCCAGTCCCGCGGCGGCGGCTATGCCACCGACAAATTCTCTTCTTTTCATTGTGAATCCGGAGTTTACGGTGAGGCGACCAGTCTATTCGAGCAGCCGGGGTGACTCAATAGAGGCTCAATGGCGAGCGACAGGCTTAAGGTGGGAAAACTGGACGTCATGTGAAACCCACTATCTATGTTGAAATAGACCAGAAAGGCAGCGTATTTACCACCCGGTTGCGAAAATGGGCCCCGACGAGGCGTCGGGGCCCGCCTTCCCTGGTCCGACCGGCGGGCATGCCCGTTCCGTGCCCTCCTTGGCATGGGAAGGGGGAGCGCATCAGATCGCGCCGGCCCACCGGCCGGTCCAGCCAGTGTTACAGCTCGGCCTGTCGGGGTGGCTATTCGTAATTGCTTGATGCATTAATAAAGGCCCTGAAATTGACGAATCCGGAACACCCACCGACAAATGATTGCCCTGATCCAGCGCGTCAATAGCGCCTCTGTAACCGTCGCCGACGAGGAAATCGCCCGGATAGGACGCGGGCTGCTGGCCCTGGTCGCCGTGCACCGGGATGACGAAACACGCGATATCACGCGCCTGGCCCAAAGAATCCTGAGCTATCGCGTCTTTCCCGACGCCGAAGACCGCATGAACCATAGTGTTGAGGATATTGATGGCGGTTTACTGCTGGTGCCGCAGTTCACGCTGACAGCCGATACTCGCAAGGGAACCCGGGCAAGCTTTACCAAGGGCGCAGAGCCCGGCAAGGCCGAGGCTTTTTTTGACGGACTAGTCTCTGAATGCCGCACACGGCTGAAATGCGTCGAGACCGGGCGGTTTGGCGCCAATATGCAGGTGGCACTGGTCAATGACGGCCCGGTGACGTTCTGGCTCGAAAGCTAGGCGCCGTGTGACACGGGTACGGTATTGTTGCGCATCGTGGCGTATCATGAACATAATTCGCGCCCGGCTTTTGCCGGCGACACATGTTTTAAAATGGGACATCGAGTCCCGGGAGTTTCAAAATGTTTGCCAACATTGGACCGTGGCAGCTACTGATCATATTAGTCATCGTGTTGGCTATATTCGGCACGAAAAAGCTGAGCACGCTTGGCTCCGACCTCGGCAAGTCGGTCAAGGGTTTTCGAAGCGCCATGAATGAAGCGGAGGAGGCCAAGGAACAGCTCGACAGTTCATCCGATGCCGACTTCGACAATACGCCGGTTGAAGAGACCCGCGAAAAAACCGACGCCTGATCCCCAGCCATGTCGGGTATTGCTCCATCCGAGTTCCTGCTCATATGCTTGATAGGGCTTATGATTCTTGGCCCGGAACGGCTGCCCGTCGTTGCTCGAAAGATCGGCAGCTGGATGGGCAAGGCTCGCCAGATGACGCGCTCACTGCAACGCCAGCTCGAGGAAGAAACCAGTATCAAGAAGAACTTCGGTTTCGACCCGAAGGATCTCGACCCCAACGAATTAATGAAGCCTCGCGACGACGACACCTATTCGCCACTGCATGACGAAGAGTATGACGAGCCTGAGGCACCGGCACAGTCAGGCGAAGAGAAGCCCGATCAATGACGGACACCGCGGACGACAAGGCCGAGGAACTCGCGGAAGGTACATTGATGTCGCACCTTTTCGAGTTGCGAAACCGCCTGTTCAAGATTTTTGGCAGTGTGTTCCTCGTGTTTCTAATACTGCTGCCAGTATCGAAGACCATTCTTGTCCTGGCCACCGACCCCCTGACGCGCTTTATCGATGGCAATCAGCTGCAGGCAATTAAAGTGGCATCGCCGTTGACGGCGCAAATCTCGCTCGCTTTTTACATCGCCCTGTTTATCGCCATGCCCATCGTGCTGTACCAGGTCTGGGCTTTTGTCGCGCCGGGCTTGTACAAAAAAGAGAAAAACTTCGCGATGCCGCTGCTGGTTTCCAGCACTCTGCTGTTCTATGCCGGTCTCGCGTTTGCTTACTTTGTTGTTTTGCCACTTATCTTTGGCTTTATTGCGACCTTCTCCGCCGGCAGCATCGACTGGAAACCCGATATTGCGGAGTACATCAGTTTCGTCATGATGATCGTGCTGGTATTCGGACTCGCATTCGAAACACCGATCGCAACAATGCTGACCGTTGCCACCGGGCTGACCACACCGGAAAAACTGGGTAAAGCCCGACCGTATGTATTTCTTGGCGCTTTCGTTATCGGTATGTTGCTGACCCCGCCGGATGTGATCAGCCAGACGGTGCTGGCGATACCGGTTTACCTGCTCTACGAACTCGGCATTATTATGTCGAAACTCTTCCGGCGGAAGGCTGTCAAGTAGCCTAACGGGATAGAAATAGTGTTAAATGCAACTACCTGCTCCGCCTGAAAAATCAAAACGGCGCTTGACGCGTTCCGGGGGAAATAAAGATGACCGACACCGTTGCCGCATCTGCGGACGACCTATCCAATCAGGCTGAATTTCTGGGCCACCCGGTTGGCCTTTATGTCTGTTTTACGACCGAGCTCTGGGAGCGCTTTTCATTCTACGGAATGAAATACCTGCTGCTGCTTTACCTGACAAAGTATCACCTGTTTACCGACGGCGAAGGCCTCGACGTTCTCGGCTCTTACGCTGGTCTCGTCTATGCGTTGCCACTGATCGGCGGCATGATTGCAGACCGTTATCTCGGCATGAGGAAGTCGGTCCTGTTCGGTGGCATTCTTCTGTCACTCGGCCACTTGCTGATGGCTGTCGAGGGGCACCAGGCGGTGAACTACGCGGCCGGCACGGTGCTCACCGATAACCTGGCGCTGGCCAGTGGCGAGATTCTCGCCGCCGGCACCGTTCTGACCGAAGCGATCCGCCACCAGGATACCGCCGCACTCAACTGGTTTTATCTGGCACTGGCGCTGATCGTTATGGGTGTCGGCTACCTGAAACCGAACATTTCGACCATAGTCGGTCGCCTGTATGCCCAGGACGATCCCCGCCGCGACGGTGGATTCACGATCTTCTACATGGGCATCAACATCGGCTCGTTCACGGCCACCCTGTTGTGCGGCTGGCTGGGCGAAACCTTTGGCTGGAAGTACGGCTTCGGCGCCGCCGGTATCGGCATGATCATCGGACTCATCACGTTCACTTTCGGCCAGAAATACTTACACGGACTCGCGGAACCGGCGGACCCGGCCAAGCTCAAAAAGAGCCTGCTCGGCCCGATCAACACGGAATGGGGCATTTACCTCCTGAGCCTGCCTTTCCTGTATGTATTCTGGCTGCTGGTGCAGCATGAACCCATCGTGCTGATCACGCAGAACGTTTTCCTGATCGTTGCGATAGTGAGCCTGGTTCTCTACTCGATGGTTCATACCAAACAGGATGCGAACAACACGCTCGCCTACACAATCGCCGCTGTCGCAATCATCTCGGGCATCCTCGCTGTCATCGCGAACCTGCATCCGATCTGGGGGCTGGGTGCCTACGCAGACCAGGTGCTGTACCTGTCGATTGCACTGATTCTCGGCTTCGTCCTTTACGGATTCCTGACGCACTATTCACCGGAGTTCGGACGTACCGTCGTACTGATGATTCTTATCCTGTCGACCGTCGTGTTCTGGGCGCTCTTTGAACAGTCCGCCGGCTCGATGACCTTGTATGCCGATCGCGTCGTCGATCGCTCGCTTGGCGACACAACCTTTACCGCATCGCAGTTCGGTTCATTGAACGCCGGTTTCATCATGTTGCTCGCCATTCCGTTCGCGGCACTCTGGACCTGGCTTGCGAAGAAGAACCTGGAACCGAATACGCCGGTCAAGTTTGGCCTCGGCATCGTGCAAGTGGGCCTCGGCTTTGGTGCACTGGTTTACGGTGCCGAGCACCTGAACCAGGCGGGACAGGTCGCGATGATCTGGCTGATTCTTGCTTACCTGTTACACACGACAGGCGAACTCTGTCTGTCGCCGGTTGGCTTGTCGGCTGTCACGAAGCTGTCGATCGGCAATGTCGTCGGCGTCAGCATGGGCACCTGGTTCCTGGCTACGGCACTGTCGGAAACGGTTGCAACACGCATCGGCAAAATGGCGGCGATTGATACCACGGCGGGTGAATCAACGGACGTTGCATTGGCGCTCGCGTCTTACACCGAGCTGTTTTCGTTCTTGATGTGGTTCGGCCTTGCGGCCGGCGCATTCATGATCCTGATTTCGCCGATTTTGAAACGCTGGATGCACGGCATTCACTAGAGGCATTCGTAACAAACAAACTGGAAGAACTGGTATGACTAAACTCGCGAAACTGATGGCGGGCCTGGCGCTGGTTGTCATGATGGCCGCCTGCTCGGAACAGGCAGCCGACGACACGACGGCGGCTGCGCCTACGGAAACAGCTGAAGAATTTGTGGCACGAGCCAATGCCGAACTCGAAGAGCTGTCGAAAGAAATCGGTGCGGCCCAGTGGGTCCGTGCGACCTATATCACCGAGGACACGGCGGTCCTCGCGGCTGCCGCCAGCGAACGCTACGCGAAATGGCACAGCGGCATGGTGAAACAGGCGATGGCCTACGACGGGCAGCAACTCGATGCCAGCACCCAGCGCGCGATCGATCTGCTGAAGCTCGGCACCTCATTGCCCGCTCCGAAAGATCCGCAAAAGCTCAAGGAACTGACGCAGATCGCGACCGAGCTGACGGGGCTTTACGGCGCCGGTCAATACTGTCGTAACGACAATGACTGCATATCCGGCACGGACCTCGAGGGCCTGATGCAGACGAGCCGTGACTTTGACGAACTCGAAGAATACTGGACGGGCTGGCGCACCATCACACCGCCGATGCGCGACAAGTTCGAGCGCTACGTCGAACTCGTGAATGAAGGCGCCAACGAGCTCGGCTACAGCGACCTCGGTGAAATGTGGCGGGCCGGCTTCGACATGAGCCCGGCCGAGTTCCAGCAAGATGCTGCAAGGCTCTGGGAAGAGGTCAAGCCCTTGTACGACGAACTGCATTGTGCCGTTCGTGCAAAGCTCGGTGAGCACTACGGCGAAGACAAGGTGCCGCAGGACGAACCGATTCCGGCACACCTGCTCGGCAACATGTGGGCGCAGGAGTGGGGCTTTATTTACGACATCATGGAACCTTATCCCGGCGTTTCGGATCTCGATGTCGACAGCACCCTCAAGAAGAAAAACTTCTCGCCACAGGAAATGGTTCGCTCGGCTGAGAACTTTTATGTTTCGCTCGGCATGGACCGCCTGCCCGATACGTTCTGGGAGCGCTCTCAGTTTTCGAAACCGCGCGATCGCGAAGTGGTTTGCCACGCGAGCGCCTGGGGCCTCGACGGCGGCAATGACCTGCGCATCAAGATGTGCATCAAGCAGACTTACGACGAGCTTCGCGTGATCTATCACGAGCTCGGCCACAATTATTACCAGGCCGCTTACAAGGACCAGCCGCCGCTCTTCCAGGGCAGCGCACATTCGGGCTTTCATGAGGCCATCGGCGATACCGTGACCCTGTCGATGACGCCGGGCTACCTCGCAGAAGTTGGGCTGATCAGCTCGGCCGAAGAAAGCGAAAAAGCCGTCATCAACCGGCAGATGCAAATGGCGCTGGACAAGATTGCGTTCCT
Organism: Gammaproteobacteria bacterium; assembly: GCA_030426325.1. GTDB lineage: Bacteria > Pseudomonadota > Gammaproteobacteria > Steroidobacterales > Woeseiaceae > UBA1847. The sequence continues at coordinate 7,104 of JAUHYO010000042.1, forward strand.
GCCGTTCGGCAAGCTGATCGACGAATGGCGGTGGGGTGTGTTCTCGGGCGAAATCAAACCTGAGGATTACAACAAGGCCTGGTGGGAAATGCGTACGCGTTACCAGGGCATCGCACCACCGTCAGAACGCGGCGAAGAATTCTTCGATCCGGGTGCGAAATATCATATCCCCGGCAACGTTTCGTATACGCGCTATTTCCTCGCCCGCATCCTGCAGTTCCAGTTCCAGCGTTCGCTGTGCGAAATTGCCGGGCATGAAGGCGACCTCGCTTCCTGTTCCATTTACGGCAGCAAAGAGGCCGGCGCGAGATTCCACGCCATGATGGCTTCAGGCCAGAGCGAGCCCTGGCAGGACGCGCTGGAGAAGCTGACGGGCACGCGCCATATGGATGCCACCGCGATCATCGACTACTTCCAGCCATTGATGGCTTACCTCAAGGAGCAGAATGCAGGTCGCTCCTGCGGCTGGTAGTTTGCGTGACAGGTTTGATTGACCCAAGAGGCACAGCGCTGGCATCGGCGCTGTGCCTTTTTTCCTTGTGTGCCGGAGCAGACGAGATCGTCCGGGTCGAGCATGAAGGATTCACTGTCGTTCATATGTCCTCGTTGCCAGCGGCGGGTGTCGACGAGGTGGTTGCACAGGTTGAAAACGCCATCACGCAGGTTTCCGGGTGGCTCGCCCAGGCAGAAGAGTTTCACAGTCCGCTAAAGGTTGACCAGATCCGCGTATTGATCGATCCGGACAGCCACACACCGACGCAACAGCGCACGACGATTTTCGTGCCGGAGATGCGAGTTCGGAATGCAGTTGCCGAGAACACCTTGTCTGGCGGCGACTTCGGTATCGTGCATGAGATCACGCATGTGCTTGCAGAGAGCGCTTATCGGAAAGACCGCAATCGCTTTTACGACGACGGGCTCGCGGTCTACCTGCAGCAAAAGTTCGGACCGCTGGTGAACTACCCGTCATTGGGCCACGACCTCCATGTGTCGACGGCGGCGCTGGCGGCAGAGGCTGGCGATCTGATGCCGCTGGCCGAATGCGACCAGGCCCGGCGTGTCACTGACAATCCGGTCAAACGTCGGCTTGCCTACCTTCAGTTGGGCTCGTTTACCCAGTACCTTGTTGAGAACTTCGGCGTCGACGATTATTTCGCGATCTACAGCGGCGCGCCTGTGGACGAGGTAAGCGGTCATTCCATCGACGAGCTGGAGCGCCAGTGGCGCTCGCTGATCAAATCGATCCAATAATCAAGTAAGATTCACAAAACAACAAGAATCAGGGGAATGGCATGTCCAATCAAAACACGGCGCCCGGTGGCTTTCTCGGCACGGTAGAGCGCGTCGGCAACAAACTGCCCGACCCGGCGATGCTGTTCGTCGGCCTGCTTGTGGTGGTCTGGGTCCTGTCCTGGCTGCTGTCTTACGTCAGTTTCGATGTCATTGACCCGCGTTCGGGCAACAAGCTCATGATTGAGAACCTGCTGGCAGGTGCGGCGATGACCGAGTGGATGTCGGTGATGGTCACGAACTTCTCGCACTTTCATCCGGTCGGGGTCGTGCTGGTTGCCATGCTCGGTATCGGTGTCGCGGAACACACCGGCTTTATCAACTCCGGATTGCGCGCCCTTTTGAATGTCACCTCCGACCGCTGGCTGACACCGATGGTGATCGCTGTTGGCATCGTCAGTCATACAGCGGCGGATGCCGGCTATGTACTGGTCATCCCGCTCGGCGGCGTTATCTTTTACGCAGCCGGCCGACATCCGCTCGCGGGCATCGCCGCGGCATTCGCCGGTGTTTCCGGCGGCTTTTCGGCGAGCTTCATTCCCTCGTCGATCGACCCGTTGCTTCAGGGCCTGACTCAGGCTGGCGCGCAGATACTCGATCCGTCGGTTGTCCTGAACCCACTGAACAACTATTTCTTCACGACCTCGTCGTCGCTGCTGATCATCGGTCTCGGCTGGTACATCACCGACAAGATTATCGAGCCTCGGCTCAAGAACACCGAGGTCGACGGTGACGCCGAAGACATGCCGGAGATGCACGACCTGAACCCGCAGGAGAGCAAAGGACTTGCCTGGGCCGGCATTGCAATGCTCGCCGGCATCGTCGTACTGATCGCGACGGCCTATCCGGCCGGATCCGCGTGGCGAGATTCGACCGGTGAGATCGCGAGCTTCCAGGCGCCACTGATGCGTTCGATCGTCTCGCTGATCTTCTTCCTGTTCCTGATACCGGGTGTTGTTTACGGCTACGTGGCCGGAACGGTCAAGGGATCGAAGGACATCATCGTCGGTATGACGAAGTCGATGCACAGCATGGCGTACTACCTCGTCATCATGTTCTTCATTGCGCAGTTTGTTTATGCCTTCGGCCAGTCCAACCTCGGCGTACTGCTGGCACTGCAGGGTGCGGCGGCATTGCAGGCGCTGGCTATGCCGGCGGCGTTTACGATTATTGGCATTGTCATTCTCACCGCATTCGTCAATATTTTTGTGGGCTCGGCCAGCGGCAAGTGGGGGTTACTCGCGCCGATCTTCGTGCCGATGCTGATGTCGCTCGGTATTTCGCCCGACCTGACGCAGGCCGCTTACCGCGTCGGCGACTCCAGCACGAATATCATCACGCCACTGATGCCGTACTTCCCGCTGGTCGTCGTGTATTGCCAGCGCTACGTCAAGAACACCGGTATCGGCACACTGACGGCGATGATGTTGCCATTCTCAATGTCGTTCCTGGTGCTGTGGACGATCTTCCTGCTTGTTTATTTCGCATTGGGTCTCCCGCTGGGTATTCAATCAAGTTACACGTACCCCTGAGGACAGTGAGTAATGCATGACTTCGAGAAACTTGGCGCGTTCTACCTTGGCAAACGTTACGACAGCGACGCCGACACACTGACCGACGACCTGGTCCTGTACGATTCCAAAGACCTGACGACGCATGCCGTGATCATCGGTATGACCGGTTCAGGCAAGACCGGTCTCGGCATCGGTATTCTCGAAGAGGCGGCACTCGATCATATCCCGGTGATCGCGATCGACCCGAAAGGCGACATGGGCAACCTGTTGCTGACCTTCCCGAAGCTCAAGCCCGACGACTTCCTGCCGTGGATCAACACGCGCACGGCGAGCGACAAGGGCCAGTCGCCCGAAGAGTTTGCGGCCGGGCAGGCGGCGCTGTGGAAGAAGGGCCTGGGTGAGTGGGGGCAGACCGGCAAGCGCATCGAACAGCTACGCAACAATGTCGATCTCGCGATCTACACACCGGGCAGCAACTCCGGGCTGCCGATTTCGGTGTTGCAGTCTTTCAGCGCGCCCGAGCAGGCGCTGATCGATGACGTCGATCTTTACCGCGAGCGTGTGCAATCGACGGCGACCGGCATACTCACGCTGCTCGGTATCGACGCCGACCCGGTTGCGAGTCGCGAACACATCCTGATTTCACGACTCCTGGACAATGCCTGGAAAAGTGGCCGCAGTCTCGACGTGCCGAGCCTGATCGGCGAGATCCAGGACCCGCCGATTACAAAGGTCGGCGTGATGAACGTCGATTCGTTCTTCCCGGCCAAGGATCGCTTCGCGCTCGCCATGCGGCTCAACAACCTGCTGGCCGCGCCGGGCTTCGAGGCCTGGATGCAGGGTGAGGCGCTGAACGCAAAGTCCTTGCTCTACACCGAAGAAGGCAAGCCGCGCATCTCAGTGATGTCGATTGCGCACCTCGATGATTCGCAGCGCATGTTTTTCGTGTCGATGCTGCTGAACGAAATCATCGCGTGGATGCGCGCACAGCCGGGCACGTCAAGCCTGCGTGCGATTCTCTACATGGATGAAATCTTCGGTTACCTGCCGCCGATTGCGAATCCGCCATCAAAGAACCTGTTCCTGACACTGCTGAAACAGGCACGTGCCTACGGCCTGGGGCTGGTGCTGTCCACGCAGAACCCGGTCGACCTCGACTACAAGGGTCTGTCCAACACCGGCACCTGGTTCATCGGGCGCATGCAGACCGAACGCGACAAGGCGCGTGTCATGGAAGGACTCGAAGGCGCGAGTGGCGGCAAATTCGACAAGGGCGCGATGGAACGAACGATTGCAGGCCTTGGTAAGCGACGCTTCCTGTTACACAACGTGCATGAGAACGAAGCGGTCGTGTTCGGCACGCGCTGGGTGATGTCCTATCTCGCCGGACCGCTGACGCGCGATCACATTCGAACACTGATGTCGAAAGTTCGAAAGCAGGTTGCCGCGGCCGCCAAAGCCGTGTCAAAACCGAAGCGCAAGAGCAAGACGATGGCGCCCACGCTGAGCCCGACGATCGAGCAGTATTTCGTTCCGGCCTACGGCGAGGAGATTGTCTATCATCCGCGCCTGGTTGCCGGCGGCGATATTGCCTTCGCCAGCGCGCGCTACAACATTGAAGATGAGCGCAGTGTGCTGCACACCGTTGAGTTCGACACCGGCCCGGTCGCCATCGACTGGGACAATGCCGAAACACTGGATTGCTCGATCTCCGACTTGCAGAAAAAGGGCGAAGAGGGTGCAACGTACGCCGACTGTGTGCCGGCAGCGGACAACGCGCGCGCCTACGCCGGCTGGGCGAAGGACTACAAACGCTGGTTGCGCCAGAATGAAAACATCACCTTGTATCGCAGCAAACGATTCCGGCTGACATCAACGGCAGGTGAGACGGAAGGCGATTTCCGTGCGCGCTTGCAGGATGCCGCGAGTGAGAAACGCGATCTCGAAATCGCGAAGTTACGCAAACGCTACGGCAGCAAGGTGGCGACACTTGAAGGCCGGCTGATGCGCGCGGAACAAACGGTCGCCGTACAAAAAGAACAGTCAACCAAGAAAAAACTCGATACGGCCATTTCCTTCGGCACGGCGATACTGGGTGCAGTGCTTGGCCGCAAGCGGATCACGGCAACCTCAGCCTCGAAAATGGGAACGGCGATCAAGACGGCCGGCAGCGCACGCAAGGAAGCCGCCGACGTTGAACGTGCGAAAGCCACAGCGGACAAGGTGAGAGCGGATATCGCGGCGCTCAACGAGAAGCTCGAAGACGAAATTGCCGCACTCGATACCGCGTTCGATGCACAGACTGAGGAGCTCGACGAGATTGTCGTGCGCGCCAAGAGCACGGATATTCATGTTGCCGTGACGGGCCTGGTCTGGCTGCCGTACACCAATGATGAAGATGGGCGTCTGAAGCCTGCCTGGTAGGCGTTAGTCGCCCACGCATTCTCCCGCATACGCCTTATCCACGTCCGCGTTGTCGAGCTGGCATTCATTATCGTAGGTCTCGCCATCCATGCCGCAGACCGGCAAGTATTCGGCATCGCAATTTTCGCCCAGGCTTTCGCAGACACCGGCGTACTCGATTGACACGCCGCGTCGCTCCGAGAAACAGGCGTTGCCGTAGGTGACGCCATCGACACCGCAGACCGGTACAAACAGCCGCGGACAGGCCCGTACGTTGCACAGGCCCTCGGTAAAGTTCGTGATGCCGGCTTTTTCACCGAAGCAAGCGTTCTTGTAAGTAACACCATCTTCGCCACAGACCGGCGCAAACACTTCCGGGCAGTTGTCGACGTCGCACACGCCCTTGCGTTGCACCAGCACGCGGTCAGCTTCCGCCTCACAGCGATTGATGAACGTGCGTCCGTTCATGCCGCAAACCGGCTCTTCGTAACTCGGGCAGCCGTTGGCGGTGCAGGCTCCCAGACCGGCCACTTTGGCCTGTGACTTGGTCGCGAAACATTCATTGATATAAGTATTGCCGTCTTCACCACACACGGGGTCAAAGATTTCGGGACAACCGTCTTCGCCTTCTTCGCTGCAGATGCCGGGGCTCGCAATGTCGACACCGGCGGCACTGGCAACGCACTCGTTGCTGTACGTCTGGCCATCCGCACCGCACACCGGGTCGTACTGCATCGTGCAGGCGACGTCTTTGTTTTGAGCGAGAACCGCGTTCCCTGCCGAGGACGGAAAAATGCTTTGCAGATCGACATCGCCGGCCAGCACCGTGCTGCCAGGTGTTGCCAACATGAGCATCAGGAATACGATGGGGTTTCGAAGCTTTGTCATCTCGCGACCTTGATTACTGTAACGGGGTCAGAGCCCTTGTACTTAGAACGACCTCGCGGCCCGCGGTTCATTCATTATTGCATCAGCTCGCTGATTGCAACCAGCCGAAAGCCCTCGTCGGCGAGCTTGGGCAATTCGCGCTCCAGTAAATCAAGTGTGGCCGCGTAGGGGTGGCCGATCACAACAACAGACCCGCGTTTCATGGCGAGACGTTTCATGCGTTCGAATTCCCGTGCGACGGTTTCGGGCGCCGGGTCCGGGTCCAGGAATACATCGCGCTTTCTCGCGTGTACGCCGAGTTCGTCGGCGAACTGCAGTGCGACACTTTGGTGGGTGGTAAAGCTGTCGACAAAGAACACTGGATCACGCGCCTGGATTTCTTCCATCAGCCACTGCATGTGACCGGGATGCCGCGTCAGCAGACTGCCACGGTGATTGTTGACACCCACCGCATGCGGGACCGATGCGAACGCCCGGTCAAACGTATCGCGAAACTCGTCGCGGTTCATGTCGAGGTTAATGCGCATGGGCTCGTCTACCAGATCATCCGGCCGCGCCTGCAGTGGCAAATGCAATAACACTTCCTTGCCGTTCGCATGGGCCGCGCGTGCCAGCACCTCGGTGCGCGGCGCGCCGGGCAGCACGGCAACGGAAACAGGACCCGGAAGCCGGATGGCGCGTTGTCCGGCCTTCAGCCGATAGCCAAGGTCATCAATAATGATGGCAATGCGCGGCTCTGTGGTCGCGGCCGAGCCGCCGGCCAGGATGAGCAGCAGCGCACAGGTGGCGGCTTTCAGGCGTTTCATTGGGCGTTGCTGTGCATCACCGGGCGGGGTTTGAGCTGCAACAGTGCCTCGTGCAGTTGCGCATCAGCTTCGCGGTCCAGGCTGCCGGACAGGCTCAGGTCCGGGAAGCCGGGGGTTTCGTTGACGATCACATCCGGCGTCACGCCGACCTCGTGAATCGAGTCGCCCGACGGCGTGTAATACCGTGACGTCGTCAGCTTGATCGCCCGGCCTTTCGACAACGGCATGACGGTCTGAACGAGCCCCTTGCCGAAGGTTGACGTTCCGACAATGGTTGCGCGGTTGTGATCCTGCAGTGCGCCCGCAACAATTTCCGACGCCGAGGCCGAGCCGCTGTTGACCAGCACCACCAGCGGTGCGCCGTCGAGAATGTCGCCGCGATGCGCCGAGCGTGTAAAC
>JAUHYO010000385.1 GCA_030426325.1 Gammaproteobacteria bacterium
ACAGCGATCCGGAGTCTCTGAACGTCAGCGGCAGCTGGTTGTGGGAGCTGTCGGACTCGGTCGAACTAAAACTGAGTGGTGACTACCTGGACGATTCGCTGTCGAAGTATTTCGGTACGCCACTGGTGCCGGAAGACGTTGCCCGCGAGCCATTGAACGTTATTTCGACCACCAGCGGCGAAACGATCGACGGCGCCATGCGTTTGATCAACTACAACGTCAGCGACGCTATTGCCGATTCCCGGCAGGTCCTGTTACGCGCCGATCTGCGCTGGAACGTGAACGATGTTATAGAGCTGCGAAACATACTCTACAGCTTTAATGCCGAGCGCGAATGGCAAAACGCGGAAGGTTACCCTTACTGCACTGAGGTCGTCGATGTATGTACTTCGGTTGGCGGCATCAGTCGATATTACGGTTACTTCCTGCTGGACCACGAACAGGACATCGTGGGCAACAGGCTGAGTGTTCGAATCGACAGCTCCATCGCCGACATGGAAAATCGGGTGTTGTTTGGTGCCGAGCTTACCGACCTGGACTTCGTCAGGACGCGCGGTTTCCGCCGCAGCGTGCCGCCGGGTCCTGGGGATCTTGTAGACCCGTACGCTCCGGTGGCTGGTGTCTATGGTCCGCGGGAATTACGTGGGGTTAGCCCAACCGATATTCAGACGCGCGCCCTGTTCGTGGAGGACACCATCCGGCTCACACCGGCATTCCGCTTGCTCGCTGGCCTTCGCTATGAGGAGCTCGATCTCACGCGCGAGAATTTCGATGCACAAGGCGTCTCTGAAGCCAATGGATTTCAACGTGATTTTGACTGGTGGAGTTACCGGCTGGGTTTCGTTGTCGATGCGACCGACGAAATCGCCTTGTACGGGCAATACAGCAATGCGAAAGACCCGATCAATTCGAACATATTCCTCGTCAATAGCAACCAGAATTTCGATCTGACGGATGCCGTGCAGTGGGAAGTAGGGGCGAAGGCAAGTTTCGCCAATGGCCGGAATCAGTTCACGCTCGCCTACTTCGATATCACCCGCGACGATATTTTCGAGCGATTCTCTTTGGATAGCGCGACCAATGTTGGCGGCCGACGGTCACGCGGCGCCGAATTGTCGGGCAGTTTTCAGCCAACTCCATCATTTCGGCTTGGCGCCAATGCCAGTTATGTCGATGCAAAGTTCCAGCGCTCGGCGAACTTTGAAGCACTTGCAGGCAACACTCCGCCGAACGTTCCGGACTTTACTGCCAGCCTGTGGGCGAGTGTTCAGGAGGTCGCCGGCACACCTTTCGAACTGGGCGGGTCAGTTCGCCATGTCTCCGACCGGTTTGCCAACAACAACAATACGATCACCATGAAGGCCTACAGCATAGGCGATGTCTACGTTGCCTGGAACAGTGACAAGTACAGGATAACGGCGCGGGTGGGCAATGTGACCGACGAGGATTACGTCGCATGGAGCGACATCTTCTATCTGGGCAACACGGCCCCCAGCTTCATCTATGCCAATCAGTTAATGCTGGGTGAGCCCAGAACCTACTCATTGCTGATTCAAACGGCGTTCTGACCAAAGTATTGAGTACATGTTTGTGGCAGGGCGATCTTGGATCAATGGCTGTATCCCGTGTTGTGTGCAGAGCCGATCCAGCGATTGCCCTCGCCAAGCCGTCCAGTACCGCGACCATGAGGTGAGGCAATGAGACCGACGATGAAACCGGAAAGGCTGGAGGTACTGGATGCGCTTCGCGGATTCGCACTGTTTGGCATTCTGGCAGCGAACCTGGTCTCTTTCTATGGCTATGCCACACTGACGTCTGCGCAATTGGTGGCACTCCCGGCAATGGATCGGGTGGTATTGTTTTCAATCGACTGGCTGGTCGAGGGCAAGTTTTACAGTATTTTTTCCATACTTTTTGGGCTCGGCTTTGGGCTCCAGGCGAGCCGCATGCGTCAGTCGCCGGGTGCATTCCACGCCTACTGGTACCGAAGAATGGGCGTGCTGCTTGTGTTCGGCATACTGCATATGGTGTTCGTCTGGCATGGTGACATCCTGACACTCTATTCCTTGCTTGGGATGTTGTTGCCACTTTTCCTGTCCATCTCTGACCGGGCCCTGCTCCGATGGGTCGTGTGCCTGCTTGCGGCACCACTCGTTATCTATGCCGTGCACTACCTGATGAGCAATGCGGCGATGTGGGGTGCATTGTCAGACCTGGCATCTGCGTTGAAAGCAAAGCTTGGCTACGGCGATCGGTCACTTCTGGAAATGAGGACCTCAGACTCGCCATTCGAAGTCCTGATTGCGAATATTACAAAGGTCATTCCGCGACCGATGAGTTACTTCGTATCCGGGCGGTATCCGCAGGTTCTGGGTTTATTCTTGCTGGGCCTTTACCTGTCTCGCACCTGGTTGCCCAGGCTCAGGCAAGGCCATCTCGCGTCAGGTACAGGCGTGATCTTGCTGTTCGTCGTCGGTTTGTTCTGCAGTCTCGCCTATGCCTGGATAAAAGGGGCAACGGGCACGCCCTACGCGCTCAACGGATTGGGTATCGCGCAGGCGGTGTGTTACCACATAGGAGCGCCAGGTCTGGCGCTCGCTATTGCGTGGTTCTTTGTCAGGTTCTGGTGCGGATCGTATTCGTCCCCGGCCGTTGAAGTATTCGCCACACTGGGGCGTATGGCTTTGACAAATTACTTGTTTCAAACAAGTGTCTGCGTGCTGCTGTTTTTTGGCTACGGCTTCGGCCTAATGGGCCAGTTTCCCTTCTATTCCATACCGTTG
>JAUHYO010000043.1 GCA_030426325.1 Gammaproteobacteria bacterium
CCGGTTCGAAGCAACAGATCGCAACGCCCGAGAACAAGATTTTCGTTGTCGGGACGGTATTCGATCGATTTGTCGTAGAGTTCGAGTGCCTCTTCGTAGCGTTCCAGCGACACCAGGAGCTGCGCTTTCAACGTGACAACATCAACCGCATTGTCTGGTGACGCCTCGGCGAACTCCTCGAGCATTTTGAATGCACCGTCGACATCGTCAAGCTGGTGCGCCAGCAATGCGCTGGCCCGGCGTTGCGCGAACATCGTGTTCGAGCCGAAGCGCACCTCGCGATAGAGGCGAACCGCACGGTCATACTGCTCGCGGTAGTCGGCAATGCGCCCGAGGTAGAACAAGGCGTCCATACGGTATTGCCCGGACGCCAGCAGGTCCTGAAAGTCATCCCAGGCGGCATCCAATCGCTCGAGGCGAAAGTTGATGATCGCCATGAGCCGCAGCGCATCCAGCCGACCCGATTGCTCCAGCAGGACCTGGTTCACCTGGCTCAACGCATCGTCGTCCCTGCCCGCAAGCATGTACATCAACGCAAGTTCCATGCGCGCATCCGGATCGGGTTGCGGACTGTCGCCAATCAGGTGTGCGAGATATTCGATGGCCTTGTCGGACTCACCCTCGAACATCAGGGCGCGCGCATACAGCAATCGCGGCCGCGTGAAGTCCGGTTCAATCTCGATCGCCTCATTCGCTCGTTGTCGGGCGTATTCCGAATCGCCAGCGCGCAATGCCATGACCGCGACGGCGTAGTGCGCCTTGGCTGAATCCTTGTAAGGTTTCGCCAGTGTTCGGACCAGTTCATCGGCGCGTTCGGGCATGTCCTCTTCGGAGAGGTAGGACACCAGCGACAACAATCGCGTGCCCGGATCCTCCGGCCCGGCCTTTAAGAGTTTCTCGAACTGGCGTCGCGCATTTCGAAGATCGTCGACCCTGAAGTACAGCTGCCCGAGAAACGCCCGCGCCTCTTCGCTTTCCTGGTCGAGCTTTTGCCAGCGAATGGCCGCCAGCAGGGCTTCATCGTTAAACCCGTAGGAAAAGCCCATGCGCGTCGCCTTGCGCGCCAGCTCAACGCTGTCGCTCAGTTCGGCCGCTTTTCGGTATTCCGTGGTCGCCTTCAGGTATTCGTCACGTTGCAGGGCGATTTCCGCCTGCAAGATGTGTGCGCTCGCATCCGTTGCGTTCTTCTCGTCGGCCAAAACGGCCGCGAAAGGGAATGTCATCGCCAGGGTGAGCAGCGTTACCAGAGCATTGGCTGGCCGCCGCCGAAGAGTGTCATGCATAAATAATTCGTCCGTTTATTACAGAGACAGGGAACTGGCGGTTCAGTTCGCTTATGATACGAACTTCGTAATCCTTCGGTGCCGGTTCGGCGCCGCCAATAGACGTTATGCCGCTGCAAATACTCGGGCTGAACCATAACACGGCACCTGTCGAAATTCGCGAGCAAGTTGTGTTCGCGGGTGACGACGTCGCGCGTGCCCTGCTAAGCCTCAGCGCGCTTGATGGCGTGGATGAGGCGGTCCTTCTATCGACCTGCAACCGCACGGAATTTTATGTCATAGCCGACGACGACGGCGGTGCGCGGCTCAGGGACTGGCTGCACGGCGACCGGGCCCTCGACGGGTCGTTTGGCAAGTCTCTGTTCACCCTGGACGGGGACGAGGCGATTCGCCACCTGTTCCGCGTCGCCTGTGGCCTGGATTCCATGATTCTCGGTGAACCGCAGATCCTTGGGCAGCTCAAAGAGGCTTACCGCGCGGCGCAAGGTTCAAAAACCATCGGACCGCAACTTGGCCGTCTTTTGCAGCACAGTTTTTCGGTCGCGAAAAAGATTCGTACCGATACCGCGATCGGCGCGAGCCCGGTTTCGGTCGCATCCGCGGCCGTCAATCTGGCAAACCAGTTTTTCGCCGGCTTTACAAAACACACCGCTGTGCTGGTGGGTGCCGGGGAGACGGTGGAACTGCTGGCACGCCATTTGTCCAGTCGCGGTATCGGCCGGCTGTTTGTGGCGAACCGCAATGTTGAGCGTGCCCGTGACCTGGCGGGTCGCTTCGGCGGCTTTGCCCTGCCATTGTCAGAAATCGCCGGCACGCTGCCCGAGGCCGATATTCTGATCAGCTCGACGGCCAGCCCCGAGCCCGTCATCCTGTTGAAACACATGCAGGACGCGATTCGGGCGCGCAAGCGCAAACCGATCTTCGCGGTCGATATTGCCGTGCCGCGAGATATCGAAGAAGGCGTCAGCGACCTTGAGGACGTCTACCTCTACAGCATTGACGACCTCGACCGGGTGATCCAGGAGGGCCAGGGAAGTCGTGAGGCTGCGGCAGTCGAGGCGAATAAACTACTCGATGAGGAAATTCAGCGCTACCTGAGCATCGAACGATCGAAACAGGCCGTTCCGATGATCGCGGCGTTGCGAGAGCAAAGCGAACGCATTCGCGAGGAAGTGAACTCGCGCGCACTGCGCCGAATTGCGAGAGGCGAGTCAGCCGAAGACGCGATCGAGTTTGCGACCGCCGCATTGATGAAGAAACTGCTGCACAATCCCAGCATCGCGTTACGCAAGGCGGGTGAAGAATCCGACCGGACCATGATTCAGGCGGCGCGCACGTTGTTTGACCTCGACAAGGAAGATAAGGCCTAGCCTGTGAAAGATTCTATCCGCGCAAAGCTCGAATCCGTCAGTGAGCGATTCGAAGAAATCGCCGGTTTGCTGGCCGACCCGGACGTCATCTCAGACCAGGATCAGTTTCGCAACCTGTCGAAGGAATACGCTCGCGTTGAACCTGTCGTTAAGTTGTTCAACGAGTTCCAGGCATTGAACAAAGAAATTTCCTCGGCTGAGGAAATGCTGAATGATGCCGATCCCGAAATTCGTGAAATGGGTGAGGATGAACTCGGCCCTCTAAACGAGCGCCGCGAGACGCTGATTCTGGAATTGCAAAAATCTTTGATCCCGCCGGATCCGCACGATGACGCGAATGTTTTTCTTGAAATCCGTGCCGGCACCGGCGGTGACGAGGCCGCAATCTTTGCCGGCGACCTGTTCCGGATGTACTCACGCTACGCCGAAACCGTTGGCTGGAAGATCGAAGTCATTACTGCGCGCGAAGGCGAGCATGGTGGCTACAAGGAAATCATCAGCCGCGTCACGGGCAACAGTATCTATGCGAAACTGAAGTTCGAGTCCGGCGCGCATCGTGTACAACGCGTTCCCGCAACCGAATCGCAAGGTCGCATTCATACATCGGCGTGTACTGTCGCCGTATTGCCGGAACCCGATGAGGTTGAGGAAATTGAAATCAATCCGTCCGACTTGCGTGTCGATACCTACCGCGCGTCCGGTGCCGGCGGCCAGCACGTCAACAAGACAGACTCGGCCGTGCGACTGACCCACCTGCCAAGCGGCATCGTAGTTGAATGCCAGGACGAACGTTCGCAGCACAAGAACCGGGCACGAGCCATGTCCTTGCTACAGGCCCGGCTTCTCGATACACAAGTTGCTGCGCAGGAAGCAGAGCATGCCGAGAAACGCCGTCTGCTGGTTGGCTCAGGTGATCGAAGTGAACGTATCCGTACCTACAACTACCCGCAGGGGCGCGTGACGGATCATCGCATCAACCTGACGCTCTACAAGCTCGACGAAATTATTGAGGGCGACCTCGACCAGGTGATTGACCCGCTGACAAACGAATACCAGGCGGACCAGCTGGCCGCACTCGGTGCTTAATACCTTCTTTAGCGCGTGCCGAACTGGCTGAGCATGAGCTCGACCTGCTGTCGCTGGGTCTCGGAAATATCGTCGTCCTCGAGCACTTCCCTGGCTTTGGCAATGTCGCTTCGCATCAGGTTAAATGCGCGGCGAATCTTGGCCTGTCCGCGCTTTTCCCTGTTCTCAATGCTGGCAATAAGGCTCTCCTGGGACGCCGTTGGCTCATCCCACTGGTACGACATGTGCAGTATTGCGTCGTCACGAGCCTGGCCGGTTGGCAGGCTCGCCACCCAGCGCTCTGCTTCGCCCGAATCCAGACGCGCCCATTGCATCGCGACCTGACCTGTTGCCGTACCACGCAATAGTTCATTGTCGATACGAGCCACCAGCCGAGACGCTTCGGTCGGATCGTCCACTGCTCGTTGGCTGATTATCTGGAGATACGCTCTGTCGCGCGCATCCCCGGCGGCCAACTGATCGGCCATTTGCCGGGCCATTAGCAAATCGCGTTGCGCGACGCCGGAAATTAACGATGCCTGCAACTGTTCGTAACCAGGTTCGTTTTCAAATTGTTGAATGAAGGCTTGCGCCTCATCCGGCGACACGTTGCTGGCCAACTGCTGCGCGATCTGCTGGCGAAGACCCATTTGACGATCGTCTTTCAATCTTGGCAACAGGCGAATCGCTGAATCGATGTCGGTGAATACCAGCCGCGAAGCAGCGAACTGTATCATCTCACCCTGCTCCTCCTCGCCCCGGCTAAGGATCCATTCGACTGCAGCGTCGGCATCCTTGCGGACCCAGGCCGATGCGAGCTGACCTCTGGCGTCACGCCTTAGCGTCGGGTCTGAGATTTCATCAAGTAGTGTGACCGCTCGTTGCGGATCGCTATTTGCAAGCCGCGAGATGACACTCGATACCACTTCGGATCGCATCACAGGGTGTGGAATTTTAAGTGCTTTCTCCAATGCCAGCTGGGGCTCTGTTTGAGCAACGCGTGATATCACGTCGATCAGGATTGACGGGTATTGCCCGGTGTCATTCGCACTCGCCCAATCCATCGCCGCTGATGGATCCTCTTTGGCCATTGCCTGCGCGATTGCCGATCCAAATAGGCTGCGTTCTTCACTTGTTCGTGCCTGATCGAAATATTGCAGTGCGGCAGCCAAATCGACTTTTGCCAGCGCGTTGACTGCACTGCGGTATTCCCGGTTTGATCGACCGGCTTTACCACTTGCTTGCAGACGTTCGATCGCGGAGTGCGGATCTGTCTTCGCAATACTCTGGTTGATCACGGATTCGTAATACTCGCCGGCAGACGCGTCGCTGAACCGGCCAGCATAGATGAGGGCCTCGTGTGGGTCCCCTTGCGACAGGTAGTTCGCCAACCAGGATGCATAACTTCTTCGATCGCTGCTGTCTTCGACGGAATTAATGAAGTCAACGGCGTCACCGATTGAGCGGTCGGCAAGCATGTACAGATAGCGACTGCGCGTTGCGTGATCCGGGTCGATACCGGTTTCCGCCTGAATCCGGTCAGTGGTGTCATTGCCCATGTAACCAAACGCGGCGTACAGGTACTGCACTGAGGACTTTTGAATATGCATCGAACTCTGGGTTTTAGCTTCGAACAGCGCTTCGTCCAAGTCCTTTCGAGCCCACGTGCGCCACACGGATTGCTCCAATTGTTTGATACCTGCGAAATTGTCAGATCTTGCGAGTGCCAGCGCGTCTCGAGGGCTGATTTCCGCCAATCGGGAGAACAGGATGCCGAGCGACTCCGCACGTTCGAGTTCGCCAGCACGTTCAAAAGTGTCAAGAATGAGGTTCTGCAGCGTCGGTGCGTCGGACTGCGCCGCGAGGATATGCAGCCCTGCCGCGCGTTCGAATGCGGTTGGCAAAGCCATCACTTCGTCGATACTGACCAGCGCGGCGCCGTTTTCAGGCTCAAGGTAAGTGAACAACCCCCCGACCGAATCATGAGAAACACGGCTGGGGCGATCAGGCTCAAGACCATTGTTCGCGTCGACTGAGCCAGATCTGACCACAAACAGCGTTGCGAAAATACCGAGCAGTATTCCGCTGAACAAGATGCCGGCAAATCGGGTCATCGCCTGACTCCTTCGCCCTGTACTCACGCTGACCCTGGTAGTTTAGCCCAACGCCTGATCAATATCCGCGATGAGGTCGTCAAGCGCCTCGATGCCAACAGACAATCGAATCAGCTGATCGCTGATGCCAAGCTCGGCACGCACGTCGGCCGGTACGCTGGCATGCGGGATGATTGACCAGGCTTTCGACGCCACCCAGGCTTTCCGCCAGCGCAAAAATCTCACAGCGTTCGAGGAATCGCCGGGCACTCTCGACATCGCCTTTTATAAAGAACGTGACGATTCCGCCGTAGCCGCTCATCTGCTTTGTCGCGAGCTCATATTGCGGATGCGACGGCAAGCCAGGATACAAAACACGCTCAACGCGGCCATCATTCTCCAGCCATTCCGCGATGGCCATCGAACTCGCGCAATGACGTTGCATGCGGACATCAAGTGTCTTGAGACCACGCAAAGCAAGAAAACTGTCGAATGGTCCCGAGACCGCACCGACGGAATTTTGCAAAAACGCAATGCGCTCAGCCAGGTCGGCGTCAGCCGTTGCAGCAACGCCGCCGACCATGTCGGAATGGCCGTTGATAAACTTCGTCGCCGAATGCATAACGATATCGGCACCGAATTCCAGCGGACGTTGCAGGGCTGGCGTTGCAAACGTGTTGTCGACAACAACGAGCACATTGTGCAGCTTGGCAATTGCCACCACGGCTTCAAGATCAACAATTTTGAGTAACGGGTTTGTCGGCGTTTCGATCCAGACCACTTTCGTGTTGGCCGTGAATGCCGCTTCAAATGCGTCGAGGTCTGTCATGTCGACGAAGCTGAACGAAAGTCCAGCACTGCGTTCCCGCACGCGCGCGAACAGGCGTCGGGTGCCGCCGTACAAGTCGTCCATCGCGAGCACGTGACTGCCGGAATCGATGAGTTCCAGCAAGGTTGCAGTCGCCGCCATACCGGAGGCGAACGCGAAGCCGTGTGTGCCTGATTCCAGGTCGGCGACACAACGCTCATACGCCATGCGCGTCGGGTTTTGTGTGCGCGAGTACTCGTAACCCTGGTGCACACCGGGGCTCGACTGCACGTAGGTCGATGTCGCAAAAATCGGTTGCATGATCGCACCGGTTGACGGGTCCGGTTCCTGCCCCGCGTGAATGCTGCGCGTCGCGAAAGCGTATTTCTTGTTCTTGTTCGTCATAGATTGTCCTCAGATTTGACGACGCAGGTAGTTCAGTACGTCAGATCGTGTAATCAGGCCGAAAAACTCATCACCATCCATAATAGCCGCGTACGGTTGCACCCGCAGCATCGCGACCAGGTTGTTTACGCTTTCGGTGTAGTTAAGCTTGATAAACGCCGTCTCCATCGCGTCCGCAACCGGCGCCGTCAGCAAAGCTGGCTTGCCATAGACAAATTGAATCAGCGTGTCTTCCGTTACGACACCGACCAGGGTGCCCTCGTCCATGACCGGCAACTGCGAGAAGCCGGCGTTGCGCAGTCGATTGTGTGCGGTCGTCAAGATATCGCTGGGACCGACCGTGATCGTTGCGCGCTCGCCGTGCGGACGTCCGACCAGATCGCGCAGATCGCCAAATTTTTTGCGTTCGATGAACCCCTGGTCTTCCATCCAGAAATCATTGAATAATTTTGACAGGTACTTGTTGCCGGTATCGCAGGCAAACGTGACTACCGTTTTGGCCTCGGTCTGCTCGCGGCAATACTTGAGCGCGGCCGACAACAAGGTGCCCGACGACGAGCCGGCCAGCACACCCTCTTTTCTCAACAACTCACGCGCTGCGGCAAACGATTCCGCATCGCTGATTGCGTAGGCCTTGGTGACCTGGTCAAAGTTGGCGATATCGGGAATGAAGTCTTCACCAATACCCTCGACAAGCCAGCTGCCACTCTCGCCCAGCACACCCTTATTAATATAGTCAGTAAGTACCGAGCCAACCGGGTCCGCCAGGATCAGTTCAACCTGCGGGGCATGCTCGGCCAGGTATTTGCCGATGCCGCTGACAGTGCCGCTCGAACCGACACCAAGAACAATCGCATCCAGCTCGCCGTTCATCTGCTTGACGATTTCCGGTCCGGTTGTCGATTCGTGAGCGTAGGGATTGTCTGGGTTTCCGAACTGGTTAATGAAGTAGGCGCCGCGCTCCTCGGCAATCTTTCGACCGAGATCCTGGTAGTACTCCGGATGACCGCGACCGACGTCCGACCGGGTCAACACGACCTCCGCTCCCATGGCGCGCAGATTAAAGATTTTCTCCTGGCTCATCTTGTCGGGTAGCACCAGGACCAGCCGGTAACCTTTTTGCGCTGCAACCAGCGCCAGGCCGAGGCCGGTATTGCCTGCCGTCGCCTCAACCAGCGTGTCACCGGGCTTGATGTCGCCCCGCTCCTCCGCCCGCTCGATCATTGAGATTCCGATCCGGTCCTTGATCGACCCACCGGGGTTCATCAGTTCGAGCTTCAGAAACAACCGGCAGGGCCCGGTATCAATATGTTTGACTTCGAGCATTGGCGTTTCGCCAACCATCTCGAGAATGTTCGAATACACGTTCATGGGCGCATCAGTTACATTAGAAATTTTCGGCGAGTGTACACCGACATGAGACTGGATGCTGCCATCGCGAGCGCTACGGCCCGACTGGGGGACGCGAGCGAATCCGCACGCCTCGACGCCGAAATTCTGCTGTCGAAGTCGATCGATATGCCGCGCACCTACCTGTTCGCCCATCCGGAGGACGAACTCGATCCCGCAGCAATGCAACGTTTCGAGACGTTGCTAGCGCGACGACTGGACGGCGAACCCATCGCCTACATCACCGGAAAACGTGAATTCTGGTCGCATGAATTGCAGGTCAGCCCGGCGACGCTCGTACCGCGCCCGGAAACAGAGGTTCTGGTCGACCTCGCGCTGCGGGCAATCCCGAGCGATGAGAATTGGCAGATCCTGGACCTTGGCACCGGCAGCGGTGCCATCGCCATCGCGATCGCGTCAGAACGGCCGCTGTGCGACATCACGGCGACTGACATCAGTGCCGACGCACTCGCAATTGCTGCCGGAAACGCGCGCGATACCAGTCTTGCCAACGTGGAATTCATTGAGGGTCGCTGGACCGAGCCCGTTCAGGACCGCCTGTTTCACCTCATTGTTTCAAATCCACCGTATGTCAGTGACGATGACGAGGCGCTCGATGCCCTGCGATTTGAGCCTCGATCCGCACTCGCGTCAGGCGCGGATGGCCTGGATGACATTCGCGTTCTCGCGGCTGATTGTGCGGTGATTCTCAAGCCCGGCGGCTGCTTGATGCTGGAGCATGGCGAAAGTCAGCAGGCGGCGGTTGCAGGCCTGCTTGCCGATTCGGGCTGGGCCAATATTGCATGTCATAATGACCTCGCCGGCCGGCCGCGCGTGACAGTTGCGCGCCGGAATGTTACACAGGCGGGATACCAATCCAGCGAGACACCATGATTACTATAAAAACCAACCACGGCGACATCAGCGTTGAACTCTTCGACGAGAAAGCACCGATATCCTGCGAGAACTTCCGGCAATACATTACGGACAAGCATTTTGACGGCACCATTTTTCATCGCGTCATTCCCAACTTCATGATCCAGGGGGGCGGAATGGATGAATCCATGAAAGCTCGACCGACGCGTGATCCGATCAAGAACGAAGCTGACAACGGGGAAAAGAACGCGCGCGGCACGCTGGCGATGGCGCGCACCGGCGTTGTCGACAGTGCCACGTCGCAGTTTTTCATCAACCTCAACGACAACGATTTCCTGAATCACGGTGGACGCGATTTTGGCTACGCAGTCTTCGGCAAAGTCAGCAGCGGCATGGACGTTGTCGACAAAATCGCCGCCGTTGCGACAGGCAACCGGGCCGGCCACCAGGATGTACCACTGGAAACCGTCACAATCGTTGAAGTCACAATAGACGAATAGACGTTATGGCCGGACTGCTGCAGGTTGCCGCGGTCTTGACGATCCTGTTTTCGTTGCCGACGGCGCTCGATGTTCCGCACCGGTTCATCGAGCTCTTCAGTCATTTCCGCCTGCAATATTTTGCGATTGCGCTTTTGCTGGCCATCCTGTTTGCGCTGTTGCGCAACTGGCCGTGGGCAGCTGCACTATTGGCGCTCGCCGTATTCAATGGCAGCCTTCTTGTCCCCGTGTATTCGTCTGCCGCCAAACACAACGCTGGCACGGAGCAGTTGAAGCTTTTCCATGCGAACGTGTATTCGGGCAACCGGAACTACGACAAACTGATTGCGGCCGTTGCCGCAGAGAATCCGGACATCATTTTCCTCCAGGAGATCACGCCCGACTGGGTGGCAGGCTTGCAGGGGCTGCAAGAAGACTATCCCCACACTTACCTCGAACCACGTGAAGGCAACTTCGGTATTGCCGTGTACTCGCGTGTTGCGTTCGATTCAGTGTCCCATGTAGACAGTCCGCCGCTGGATTATCCAACCATCGTTGCACGCATCTCACGCGGCGGTGAACCATTGACACTGATCAGCAGCCACCCAACGATCCCGCTGGGACGGCAACTCTTCGAGGCGCGCAACACGCAATTGGAAAGTCTCTCAGAACTGGTAAGCAATGCGTCAGGGGCAGTCGTCCTGACAGGCGATTTCAATGTGAGTATGTGGGGTCATGGGTTTCGAAAGCTCATCGAGTCAACCGGGCTACGGGATGCCCGGCTCGGCTTCGGTTTGCGGCCATCGTGGCCGACATTTTTCCCGCTGGCGATGATTCCGATCGATCACGTCCTGGTATCGGACACAATTTCCGTACTCGATATTCGAACCGGTGCCCGCACCGGGTCCGATCACCTGCCGCTGGTTGTCACGCTATCCCTGTGACAACCAGCGACTATCGGTGGTCATTCTCAAATATCTTTTTCCCGGATGACAAAGCGCTGCGCTTCCTGTTTTGAGGAAACTGCACAGACTGTTTGGTATTCACGAATTAATTCCGATCCGTCGGCACCGAATACAAGCGTATCGATCTTGATCCTGTGACCACCGACACGCCGTTCTTCCGAGTCCACTTCATGCCGAACGCGGCCGGCATCCTCGTAGTTCGCCGCTTTCGAAATCTTGCCGATGCAAATCTCGACGCTGCTGAACGGCGCTTGTTCGGTGAAGCCGGGCATTGCAAGCGCGCTGCCCGACAAAATGATGCCGGCGACGGCCGTGGAAAGTGCGAAATTGAGATGTTTCATTCTGTTTCTCCTGGTGGTGTTAATCAGAATAATCATTCTGATTTAATCAAAAAAAGGGTTCAGCGCATCGCGCGCAAGGTATTTTCAACAATGCCGTCCAGCGCTTCGCGCGAGAACCCGGTGCGACCGAGAACCGCCAGTCCGAACATGGTGCTGGTCAGCAATTCGCCGGCCGCATTCACGTCGAGGCTCTCGCGAACCTCGCCTTTCGCCTTGGCGGCCTCGAGGCCAACGGCGAACAGCTTGCTCATGCGGCGCATGAATCGTTGCAGGACATCGCGCAGATCCTCGTCCTGCGGTGCGAGTTCCATGGCCGTGTGAATGAACAGGCAGCCCTTGGTCTCTTCCTCGCAGCACATATCGCTGACGCGTTCCTGGAAAATTTTTCGAATATGGTCCAGCGACGCGTCGGGTTCCAGCAGCCTCAGGAAGGCCTGCTTGCCCATGCTGTCGGCGTAGCGATCGAGCGCCTGCTCAAACAGCTCGCGCTTGTTGCCAAAGGTGCCGTACAGGCCATAACGGCTGACGCCCGTCGCCTTGACGATGTCCTCCATCGAGGTTTCCGAATAACCCTTGGACGCAAACAGGTCGACCACCTGGGTCAATGCGGTTGACGGATCGAATGTGCGGCTTCTGACCATGCGAAACAGAATAGTCATTCTGATTCGGCCTGTCAAGCAGCGCGTTCTGGCCATGAGGCCCGGCGGGCGATTATTTTAGTGACAAGCGGAGTATCAGCGGCCCAGCCAGGCCCTCCGGCAACTGGTTCTCGGCATCGAAGCGATTCCAGTGGCTGTTGGCGACGAAATACAATGTGTCGCCAACAATGGTGCCCAGCGTCGGCTCGTCGAAACCGTCGAGGTTCGACGCCAGCAATCGTGAACGACTGATCGAAAGACCGTCTTCGCTCAGTGTGAGCGCAGCCACGCGATGCGGGCGAACGCCGTTTTGAATAACGACGAGTTCATCGCCGTAGCGATACAAGCCGTCGATGCCGTAATCGGTCACATCCGGCGGAACCTGTAGCTTGATGAGCGAGCCGTCGTCGAGCGACACACGGTAAAGGCCGCCAATGTAATCAGCAACGTAGAGGTAGGCCCCGCTGTCATCGAGCACCAGCCCCTGGGGCGAACCCAGCTGACCGCGCTTGACGAGAATCTCGAATTCGTTTGAATCAATGTAATAGCGATAAATCCCGCCAGTCAGGCTGTCGGTTGAATACAGGACATTGCTGTCGGCGATCACCAGGTCACCGAGCACCTGCTTGGGTTCATACTGCGGTAATTCCGCTGCTTTCGTGATCTTTCCTGACTGCGCGTCGATGCGAAAAAGACCGGTCCGCCCTTCGCTGTCGCCAACACCTGCAAGTTGCGGAACGGCGGCGCTGGCAAACCACAGACTGCCGTCCGGGTGCACGCGCATTCCAAACACGCTCCAGTGTTCATCGCCATTGCTCAGAACGCGCGACCGGTCGCCCAGCTTGATCAATTGACCGGTATGTATGCTGCCGAGGTAAAGGGTGCCCTCGCCGTCGATTGCGATGCCTTCCGGCACGAATTTGGATTCCCCGTACACGGCGTGCACTTCGGCGACCCCAACGGGACGGTACAAGGCCGCCAGTTGTTTTTCGTACAGTGACCAACCATCCAGCGCCTGCAGCGCACTGAATTCCTCGAGTTCATCGGCGCCGAAATCGACGCCCTTTTCAAGCAGGCGCGTCAGCGATTGCAGCGACGCCTCATGATCGCCGTTCAATGTCTGCGCCAGCGCAAGATTGAACAGGCCGCCAGGAAATCCCGGCCGAGCCGCCAGTGCTTTCTCGGCCGCAACCAGCATTTGCGAGTAGTTTTGTTGCTGGTAGGCTGCAATCAGTTCAGCGCGCGCCTCGCGATAGTCATCGGCCTTTGCAATGCCCACAAACAGGAACGCACTCGCGAGGAGTGCGGCGATGAATCTATGCTGCGTTTGCTTCGTCAGGGTCGTATCCAAGATTCGGTGCCAGCCATCTCTCCGCTTCGACAATGCTCAAGCCTTTTCGTTCAGCGTAGGACTCGAGCTGGTCGCGGCCGATCTTGCCAACCGAAAAGTAGCGGGCGTCCGGGTGCGCGAAGTAAAAACCACTGACAGCGGCTGTCGGGAACATGGCATAGGATTCGGTCAGCCTGAGACCAATGTTCGAATCAACATCCAGCAACTCCCATAATTTCCGCTTCTCGGTATGGTCCGGACAAGCGGGGTAACCCGGCGCCGGTCGAATGCCTCGGTACTGCTCCTTGATCAGTTCTTCGTTGCTCAGGCTCTCGTCAGGCTGATAAGCCCAGAATTCCTTTCGTACCCGGGCGTGCAGGTATTCGGCAGACGCTTCCGCCAGCCGGTCGGCCAGCGCCTTCAAAATGATTGAGCTGTAGTCATCGTGGCTTTTCTCGAAGCGCTCGATATGCTCATCGATGCCGATACCCGCTGTAACCGCGAAGGCGCCGATATAGTCGGCGATGCCACTGTCCACTGGTGCCACAAAGTCTGCAAGACAGCCTTGTGCGTAGCCCGCTGACTTCTCGCGTTGTTGACGCAAATGGCACAGTCGATGCGAGGTTTCCTGCCGCGACTCATCGGCGAACAGCACGATGTCATCGTGGTCAATCGAGTTTGCCGGGAAAAACCCGAAAACGGCGCGCGCGGTAAGCCACTTCTCTGAAATGATCTTGTCCAGCATCGCATTCGCATCCGCAAACAACGACGACGTTGCCTCGCCGACCTTGGCATCGCTCAGGATTTGCGGGAACTTGCCATGGAACTCCCAGGCATTGAAGAACGGCATCCAGTCGATGTACTCGCGCAGCACGGTCAGGTCGATATCATCGAAAACCCGTGTTCCGGTGAATTCGGGCTTCGGCACATCGTAGCTGTTCCAGTCACACTGGTGCTTGCCTGCCCGTGCCTCGTTCAGCGACAGCTGCGGCGTCAACCGCTTTTTGTTCGCATGCTGGTCGCGCCGACGCGCATTTTCCTTTCGCGTCTTGTCAACCAGTACGTCCCGGGTGCCCGGCTCGACCAATGCCTGCGCGACACCGACAGACCGCGACGCATCTTTGACGTAGATCACCGGTCCATTGTATTTCGGTTCAATTTTTACCGCGGTATGCGCTGGCGACGTCGTGGCACCGCCAATGAGCAGCGGCAATTCGTAGTT
>JAUHYO010000044.1 GCA_030426325.1 Gammaproteobacteria bacterium
TTCTGAGATGGGGCTTTCTGTGGGGTCGCCGAGCAGCACGAATTCAGCGTCCGCATTACCCACAACTTTCTTCAGCTCCGCTTCGATCTGTTCCACCGGGACCCCGGGAAAGATGCGACAGTTCACGGTAGCGGTCGCCGATTGGGGCAGCGCGTTCTCGGCGTGGCCCGCTCGCAGCATGGTAACCACGCAGGTCGTACGTGTTGTACCTACGTACGAAGGTTCCCGCCGCAGGCGCTCCGCTGCATGTTCATCTTCGGGGTTATAGGCAAACTGCAGCATGGCATCACCGAGCTCCCCACCCATCTTCTGTCCGACTTTCTGAAAGTACGACAGCGTCATTTCGCTCCACTGCACAGGAAAACGGTGGGCCTCAATGGCCTTGATCGCATCGGCGAGATCGTAGATCGCGTTGTCATCGCGGGGTCGACTACTGTGGCCCCCAGGGTTGCGCATGGTGACCTCCCAGGTGGCGTAGGTCTTTTCTGCCGCCTGGATGTTATAGCTCACCGCCACCCCATCAGCGGTCAGGTCGCCGCCACCCGCATCGGAGTTCAGTGCAAACTCCGCTTCGGCCAACGCAGGGGTTTCGTAGGCCATCATGCGCGTGGTGGTCATGCCACTCTCTTCGTCACCCGAGAACGCCAGGATCAGATCACGGTCCGGCACGAAGCCTTCTTTTTTCAGGCGGATAAACGTGCTCGTCAACTGCGCCACGCCGAACTTGTTGTCGATGGTGCCGCGTGCATAGAAATAGGTGTCGTCCTGGGTCAGCTTGAATGGCGGACGCTCCCAGTCGTCGGGATTCGCTTCAACGACGTCCATATGACCCAGAAACAGAATGGGCGCCTTGCCGGACGATCCATCGCCGCGATAACGGGCAATCAGTGATGCGGTCTCACCATTCGGCAGCACTTCGACGTCGGCCCGCGGCAAACCCGCTGCAACCAGTTCATCGGCAAGGTAGTTCGCGACCTCGGGGACATTGCCGAGGTTTTTTGCCGTCTCGACCTCAACTATGCGCTTGTAGATTTCAAGCGTCTTCTTAGCGTGTTCGGAGTTCCTGTCCTGGGCACTCGCCGAAACGCATACGAGAATCGTGGCAATGATCAGGGAGACAGTCGTTTTCATTCGAACCTCTGTGCGAGCTGCAATGGACATCGTGCATAGTAACCGGAAAAGAAATTTTCGACAGGGGTTGTGATTGTGAAAGAAGTGGCGGACCTGTCCCGGTGAGCTCGACGATCGGGGCGGTCAACCCGGAAAGCGAACGCCAGTCACTTTTGCCTTGTAGAACGGGAAATAGTCTTTGGTGCCAATCAGGTTGCCGCCTTCGACCCGGGTTGGCAGACGGTAGCCGCAAAAGTCCCTGAATTCCGAAAGGTAGCCACCGAAGGGCTGTTCACGAAATGTCTTAGCCGGGTTTTCATTGCTCCAGCGCTGGATGACGACGCGCGATGGCTGGCCGTCATCGGCAACGCTTATATCGATAGCCTGGCGATAGTCTCCGCTGCTGACGACCGCTCGAGCAGTGAATTCATCGACCGGTTCCCACAATACCGCTCGACCGGGAAGCAGACTCGCCGGCACCCAGAAGGCGCCTTCAGCAACCACGCGTCCGAATGCCGACCGTTGGTGATCAGGTGTACCACCGACACGCACAACAGGAATCAAGCCGAATAACCAGAATCGCGTCCAGGAAGCGCCGGGAGTCAAACCATCCGAGCCGCTGAACGCGCCTGACTTCAATTGCCAGACGAGACCATTGGGTGGTGCCAGTACCTGCCGGGCACGCATCGGCTTGTAGCCCGGTTTTTCTCGCGACCCGAAACCGAGCTCACCATCCATCTCGATTTCTGCAGCGGTATATAGGGGTGTGCCTTCCGCAATGGTGTATCGAAAAAATGCCTGTGCTGGTCCTGGCAAATCCCGAATCATGGCCGCATCGAACACACCGGCGGGCGGACCCGCTGTTGCGATGAGGTCCTTCCAGGCTTTCGCGTCCCTGTGACGGTCTCTCCGGCGCCAGGAAAGCAAACCCAAAGCCAGAATGGCAACGAGGAATAAGGCTGAGCCGTAAATTGTCATCAGGTGGTTGCTTCCTTTGCTGTCTGGTCGTGCTTTGATGAGTAAGCGTCGTGAAGAGGCTCAATTCCATACGAATAAACCGAGCCTTGGCAATCGTGGCGACGAAAGGTCCGGCGTCGTACTCAAATTGCCTGACCGGATTCGCGTGAAGTCCGTGCTAAGGGGGTAGACACACGAAAACGGGACAGGCCTATGAACATTTCACGCACAGTAATCGCGACAGTGCTTCTGCTGTCACTCGGTACCGTACCCGCCACCGCCCAGGACATGACCGAGGCGATCGCGAAAGCGGCAGGCGTGCCGGAGATTCCGGCATTCCTGCCGGACAAGTACAGCGTTCAGGCGTCGGATCCGCTGGCGATCGACGGCGTCTGGATGATCTCGTCTCTGCGCAAAAAGATACGGATCGACCAGGGCCGCGCCTATGCGGTCGATCCATGGCTGCACATGTTCGTGCTCAGGGTCATGCCGGACATGGTCGTCATGCAGAATATGCGTCGTACGGGTGAGGGTCGCTACGAGGCGGACGATTTGCCGCTGATGGGACCTGCCGTGATGAGCCTGGATGCGAAAGGCAATCTCGATGTTTCCGTGCAGAGTGCGCTTGGCCCGGTGAAATACGGCCTGGTTCGCCTCGAAGCGCAATATCCGCAAGAGCTCAGCAGCGAAGTCCATGCGGCAACGGGACAAACGATCAGCATCGCCTCGGCGATGCCGTTATCGCGTCCGGTTGTGCCACAGGCGCCCGTTTACACTCCGCCACCGGCCAACAATCCACCGCCCGCCAGCGCTGTGCGGCCGATTGGGTCGGATGACTCCTGCGTCGCGATCGGCGTGGACCCCGATACGGGCGCCACGATTTGTGCGGAGTAGTCGGATGACATCTCCTCGTTCGCAATGCGTCCGCCACCTGTGGCTGGGCCTGTTTGCATGCCTTGCCGTCTCAACCGGCAGGGTCAGCAATGCGCAGGACGATGTCGCAAGCATTTTTTCCGGCTGCGACGACGACACGCGCGCGCCGACCGGACAGGCGAGCGACAAGCCTGCACCCGTCGTCGATCGTTTTACCGAGCGCGCGTTTGCGAGTTTCACGATGGACGATGTGGAGCGAGGAGTTGCAGGTGACCTGAATTCGCTGTGCTGGTCCCGGCTCGACGGTTTGTGGCGAGCTGAAACACCCATTATCCTCGCCGACGGCCAGGTCGACGAAAGCCTGTGGGGCGCATCGGGCCCCGAACTGATGAAACTGGCGAATGGCAACTTCACGACACCGCGGCACATTGTGATCGTCGAGTCACCCAAGTCGGACGACACCCTGTATCTCGCGACCGGACTCATGGGCGATCAGTTTGTCAGGTTTCGGAGTAACGACGGAGTGCCGCTTGGCGAGGTCTTGCAACGAAATGGTCCGAGCAAGAAGTTTCGCGCCGATGGCCAGTTCATCTACGGCAACGATCTGACGCTCAGCGTCACGAGCCGGGGACGTATTCACCTTCGAATCGGTGGCAACGACTACTATCGACCGCGGCCAAACAACACACTGGAAAACATGGCGGCCCAGGAACCGTCGAATCATCCGTTCCTGTTGCCGCAGAATCTCGGCTACCTCGCAGCAAGCCTTCGCGGCTACGATCTTGCGATGCAGGATCCCCTTTACCTGTACGAGAACAACAAGCAGGAAATATTCAAAAAGCTCGATCCGCAAAAATACTACACAGCCGAAAAACACATCGTGCCGGTCAACTTCAAGTACATCCCGGAGAGCGGGCAGGGCACGATCTATCGCAAGTCACTGGTGTCCAGCGAACAGCACATCCAGGAAACGTCGGCGCACACCTTCGGCGCGAGCCTGACAATATCCGGTGGCGGTAGAAACCTGGCCAACGAACGGGCTAATTTCTCTGCAACGGCCGGTTTCTCGTCGACGAAAGAGTCATCCGAGAGCATGAGCAACAGCAAAACCGTTGCACAGGCCGTTGGCTACTCGCGCCACAAGAAATACGCATTGGTGCTGGATCATCCCTATGCGCAGCTATCCGATGCCTTCATCGAAGCCGTCGACGAGGCCCGCGACAGTTTTCGCTACCAGGCCCTGATCAACAAATTTGGCACGCACTACCCCTATGCAGTGACTTACGGCGCCACGGCCCGGATGACGCACGACCTCGATGCGAGTGAATACAGCCAGCGCGCATCGCAAAACTCGTCCTTCAGTGCCAATGCGGGTGCCACGGTCTACGGTGTGGAAGGCTCGGTGAACGTCAGCAAGCAGTCCGGCACGTCCACCGGCAGCTCGGGCACGATGTCGGACGAAAAAACCACCTTCGTCGCCGTTGGCGGTAACGGTTCCTGGGACCAGAACGGTTACAGCGCCGGCGACGACAACTATCCGATATTGCTGGACCTCCGGCCCATATCGGAGCTCCTCAATCCGATGAATTTTCCGGGCCAGCCGGAAATCTACGTGACAGTTCGCAGGAATCTCGAAGCCGCAACACGCCGCTACCTGGGAAGTTTTGTGTCGGACCCGGAGAAGGCCATCCAAACGGTCTCATGGTTACCGGAAGTGAAGCCGCCTGAGCCGATCGAAGTCTGGCGTGTCTACATTCGCAAAATATGGTGCGCCGGGTATCACCCGACAGCCAAATACGCGCTGGCATCAAAGCTCGAAATTGTCGGCTACACCGGAAGCAATGCCACTCGCGAAGATCTCGATTCGACGATAAAAACCGACGGACTTAAAACCGAAAAGTGCGCGTTAAAAAACACGCGCACGACCGTTGATTATGGGCGCCCGGGCCTGATCGAGCTCAGAGGCACGCGCGCCGAGCTGGCCGCTGTCGTGGTCGAGCTCAATATGGACTGGCACTACAACAAGACATCCAACAAAAAGCGCAGCGACAAAAAGGTCTTCGCCGGCAAGCTGGCGAAGGAATTGCCGGTTAACACGCGTATAGACGAAGTCTGGAAAGTAAAGGGGTCGGCACTGCCCGTTTACCAGTTACTGGTCAGATTCAAACGCATCAAATAGCAAAGACGATGGCTACAAAGGACATCTTATGAACATGAAATCGAACTTCCTGGTGTCAGGCACCCTGGCACTCCTTATCTGCTCGGTGGCAATGGCTGACGGCTACACGCCGGACGTCGTCGAGTTTGACGGAACCACGGCGCTCGCTTTTGATGCGGCACCGCAACTCGTGCTCGCCGACGGCGGCACGGTCGAGTTCTGGGTCGTCCCGGACTGGACAAGCGATCCGGGATACGACCCGGCAATCCTGAGCAACATGGGGCCCGAAGGTTATTCCTACCTGGTCGCCATGCTTCGTGATCGAAGTGGCCTCGCGTTCGCTGCCGGCGAGTCCGAGGATGTTGTCAGCTTCGATTTTGCCGACGGTCGATTGCACCACGTGGCGATCAGTCAGTTTGACGATGGCGTCAGCATTTATGTCGACGGCCAGGTGGTCGGTGGCTCGGCGATTCGATCGCTGGATCTGCCAAGCGACGGTGTCTGGGTCGGATCGATCGATGGCGCGAACAACCTGTTTCGGGGTGCGATTGCCGGGCTTCGTTTTTGGGACACCGTTTTGACGCAGGAAGAAATCGTCAAGTTCGCGCTGACCGATGTGTTCGACGGCGATCATCCCAACATCGACAACCTGTCGGCCATGAGTAATTTCAACAGCGGCGAGTTGCTGCTGGTGCAACCGGAGAACGAACAATGAAGACGACCAGACTGATATCGATTCCTGCCTTGCTCGCGGCGATCGCACTGTGCGCTGTGAGCAATGTTGCACTGATAGACGATGCACAGGCAGGCCCGACGAAGGCACTGTCCAAGCAGCCTTCATCGAGCAGCGTCAAACCAAGAGATGGGCAGCGCCAGAGCATGGGCTCGCGAGCGCGAAGTCGTTCCTCGATGCGGTTGGCGCCGCGACAGGCTGCACAAAATGTCGAGAAGGCCGCGCAGCGTCGATCGACCGGGCAGTCCGCAACAGCGGTGCCAGGCAACACCGGGCAGCCTACGTCAAACGCCACTACGCCTGCCGGCACCCAACCGGTTGCGGTCGCGCCAGTGCCCGCTCCGCCTCGTTCCACCCAGCGCACCGATGCGGCAGCCAGGGCGACGTCGGCAACACGAACAACGGCCAGCGGCAAGACCAAGACGCTGGCGTCGAGCGCGGCGAAGTAAGGGTCGGGCGAACTCCCTGTTGATCAGGTAAATTGCAGGAATGGATTTCCGGCCCATTCTTGCAATCAGCTTGTTCGCGCTGGCCGCGTGTGGTGGTGGCGGTTCACCGGCTCCGACGACGGGCACACCGCCGCCCACACCGCCACCGCCGACATCATGCAGCGGCAATCACCTCATCAACATCGTCGCCGCCACGGACAACGGCTTAAGCGGAGCGGGCAACGGGCCGGACATGGCCATTGACGATAACCTGAGCGCTGCATCGCGCTGGGAATCACCGGGCGACCCGATGGAGATCACCTTTGAACTGGGTGCGCGGTACCTGGTCCGGGAGGTCGGGATTGCCTGGTTTGATGGCGATCAGCGCGTCGCCACTTTCAGTGTTTCTGCATCCGTCGACGGTGTGGCGTATCAATCCTTGCTGGCGAATCAACAATCGTCCGGCGAGACGCAAAGTTTCGAACGCTACGACACGCCCGATACACCGGCGCAGTTTATTCGTGTCACCGGCCACGGCAATTCCCTGAACGCGGACAACGCGATTATTGAAGCGACAGCTTTCGGCTGCACGCTCGACACGGCAAACGCCGCTTTTGAAAATGGCAATGTCGTCGCATCCGACTTTGCACTCAATCCGGGATTGCCACCGGGATCGAACTTCCAGTTGATTAGCTGGGCGCTGGATACGCCCGCCGACCTTGATGGCAATGGCCGTTCGGACCGCAGCAGTGAAACTGACCTCGACAATGGTTTTATGGATGCGTATTTCTTCACCAGTCCGGACGGTGGCATGGTGTTTCGCTCGACCATCGGCGGCGCAAAAACATCGACGAACACCAGCTACACGCGCTCGGAACTTCGCGAGATGCTGCGTCGCGGCAATACCAGT
The DNA here is from genome assembly GCA_030426325.1 of Gammaproteobacteria bacterium. Lineage (GTDB taxonomy): Bacteria > Pseudomonadota > Gammaproteobacteria > Steroidobacterales > Woeseiaceae > UBA1847. Next base: position 7,170 of record JAUHYO010000044.1, read on the forward strand.
ATCAGCACGCAGGGCGTGAACGAAAACAACTGGATACTGGGCTATCAACCGGATCCCGGCGTCGCTGTCGGGGGACGAAACGGGGTGCTACGCGGAACCCTTGCGGTGAATCACGTCACCGAGACCGGTAGCCGCAGTCGGCTTGGCCGGGTGATCATCGGGCAGATTCATGCGGAGAGCGATGAACCGCTGCGCCTGTACTACCGAAAATTTCCCGAGAACGAGCTCGGGTTTGTTTATTTCGCACACGAGATTCGAAATTCGGACGATATTTATTTCCCGGTGCTGGGCCCGGTCAACAGCAATATCAGTAACGCGCCGGCTGATGATACGAATCCAGCCAACGGCATCGCACTGGATGAAATCTTCTCCTACGAAATTACGCAGCGCGATGCCCGCATCGACGTCGTTCTGAGGCGCGGGGAGAATACCGGCCCGATCATCGGTCACAATTACGTTGACATGCGACAACAAAACAGTGGCTATGACATCCCCGGCGAGTGGATGTATTTCAAGGCTGGCGCTTATACGCAAAACAACACCGGGGACGCGAATGATTTCGACCAGGTTACCTTCTACAATCTTGAAAACACGCACGACTGAGTTGCACTGGCTGCTTTTCGTGTACACACGAAATTAGTCGAAGGCACAAAGTCATGACCAACAGCCACGAGCAAAATATCGCAGCGCGTTACGTCGAAGCACGCGGGCGAGCGGAGCTGATGAAAGCCTACCCGGGCGAGGTTCCCGATGACCTGGAATCCGCGTACCGGATCCAGGACCATGCCATCGGCCTGTGGCCCGAACCCGTTGTCGGATGGAAGGTCGCACGCATGCCACCCGCAGCGGAAGCGGAACTCGGCGTCGACCGGCTGGCGGGACCCGTGTTCAATCACTGCATTGCGAGAGCGGAGTCGGGAGAGGCACCGGATATGCCGATCTTTGTTGGCGGATTTGCCGCTGTCGAAGCGGAGTTCATCGCAGTCATTGATCGCGATGCACCTGCCGACAAGCGGACCTGGTCGCGTGACGAAGCGCTCGCAATGATCGGCGATCTCAGGATCGGTCTCGAAATTGCCGGCAGCCCACTGGCGACGATCAATCAGCTGGGCGCCCTGGCCGTGATCTCATTTTGCGGCAACAACACCGGCCTGGTCCTTGGACCTTCGATCACGGATTGGCGTGCGCGCACACTCGAATCCTTGAAGAGCACGACAACCGTGGGCGGCAAAGAAGTTGGCAGCGGCGGCGCTTTTAACCTGACCGGCGGCTATGTGCGATCGGTACAGTTCCTGCTCGAGCTGGCCGCAAAACGCAAACGCCCCTTGCGCGCAGGCGATGTCATCGCAACCGGCCAGACAAATGGCGTCCATGCACTCACGGCCGGCCAGGCGAGCATGACGGATTTCGGTGACGCCGGGCAGGTCGGTGTCAATCCTGTTGCGGCGACAGCGATTCGCTAGCCAACTTTCCCTTCACGCATCGTCAATCTTGAACAATCAGTTTGAAACGAAGGTCCCGGACTCGACCGATTCGCCAGCCAACGCCCAGTTCGTTCACGTCGCCATTCTCATCACGATAAAAACGGACGAGGGCACCGTCCTTGCCCAAACGCATATCGTAAACAAAGCTGTCGTGGTAGACGGGCTTTAGCTCAATAGCAATGTCTGGTCGATTCTCTATATGCAGCACCAAGTTTTTACCGTTCTCCCGGATATCGTAGGTCGTATCGATTTCGCTGCTGTAATAGCGTCCCGTGAACGAATCGAGTTCGGTCTCTTGAGGGATCCACAATTCAGTCCTTTGAAATGGCTCGACATTGCCGGTCTTGTGTTCAATCCGATAGCGGGTGCTACTTTCGAATGTCACCATATCGCCATTGCTAAGTGCCGCTTGATCTTTCGATATCGATGTCGCTGCCATTGTGCCAATTGAGAGTTTATCGGCCTGTTTCACGAGCATCGTTGGCATGCCGGTAACTTCGCTGACATAAAGACCCGCCTGAGAAGGAACGTTCGTTGAACCGTCATCACGGTGTTCTGGTATGGAAGTGGGTAAGAGCAAAGCAGCAATTTTTCGGCCGAAGTAATCACCGCCAAACGTATAGTCCGGGTCGCCGGCATTGCATGCAACGGCGATCGATAGTTGATGCTCCGGGTAATAAGCTAACCAGGCGCGGTAAGCACCAATGCCACCGGCGTGGGAGATTTCTCGTGTGTCGCCGAAGGTGCCCTGATGAAGGCCGTGAGAATATTCAGTCTGCCGTCCATTGTTCAAGACCGCGCGTTGTTTAAATGCTGATGCGACGAAATCACCAAACTTCCGTTCCGCAAGCGCGTGGTTCCAGGTCAAAAGGTCATCGACACTCGTCAATATACCTGCATCCCCGTACACGTCCTCGAATGGCATCGTCTGTACATAGCCGCGTTCGGTATTCATATAGGCGACTGAGCGGCCAGCCACTACGCGCCGAAAGTCATCACGCCACTGAGTAGATTCCATGCCGAGCGGCTCGAAAAGAGTTTTTCGAGAGAACTCCTGCAATGATTCGCCTGAAATTCGTTCAACGATTATTGCGAGGAGCACGAAGCCGGAATTGGAATATCCGTACTCGTCGCCTGGCGCAAAATCCAGATTCCGTTGCCGAGCCAGGATATTCAGGACATCGGCATTGGTCATCACCCGGGTTGTTCGTCCCCAGCCGGCCAGCTCATCCAGGACGCCCCAGTCTCTAATACCGCTCGTATGCGACAGCAAATGGTCGATCGTAACCCCGGCGGTATACACAGGTAATTCGGGAATGTAGTCCCGAACTTTGTCCGTCAGTTTCAGTCTGCCATCTCTCGCAAGAACAAGAACTGCGGCCGCGGTAAATTGCTTTGAGACTGAGCCGATTTCGAACAAGGTGGATGCCTTGTTCGAAACACCGCTCTCCAGGTCAGCGGCCCCATAGGCGCGGAACAACATCCTTTCCCCTTCCCGAACAACGCCGACTGCGCAGCCCGGCGTTGCGAGCGAGTCCCAGGGTTCGAAAATGGCGTCGACCTGGCGAACAAGTTGGCTATCGGCAGCTGCGGCAACACCGCCCGATAGCAGCACTAGACAAAGCAGCCTCGCAATTACCATTCGTCTGTTCCTTCTTTATCTAACTTGTGGAAGTGGCCAGGATTGTCACTTTTCGTTAAGCAACTGGATTTCTTCGGAAATTAGGTTGCGCAAGCCAAGCAAACTCGTTAATATTTGTCCGGACAACAGGACTAATCTAAAATTTATCATGGCGAACCCTTTCTTGCAACGCTTTAACTCCAGGTGCGCAGGCCAATGACGTTGCAGAGACCCTGCCGTGCACTCCTGTTTGTGCCGGCCAGTCGACCAGATCGAGTTCACAAAGCACTGGCAACAAACGCCGATCTGGTCTGCGTCGATCTTGAAGATGGTGTTGGTGCAAGCGAGAAGGATTCGAGCAGGCAGTCGCTAATCTCTTTATTGTCTGCGGGTAATCTCGACCTCGCTCGCTTGTCAGTTCGGGTCAATGACCCAGCGACCGAACTGGGGCGCAAGGACCTGCAGGCGATTGCCGATCTGCAGCAGTCCCTGGAGCTGGTGCTAATTCCCAAGGCAGCCGACGCGAGCACTGTCGAGCAGGTTTTCGAGCAATGCCCGAATATTCAGAAATCCATGGTGATCATTGAAACTGCAAAGGGCCTCTCTAATGTGTTTGCACTTGCAGCTCACGAGCTTGTAAGTGCCGTATGCTTTGGCTCTGCCGATTGGTCGACCGAAATGGACTGCACCATGGAGTGGGATGCCTTGTTGTATGCGCGATCAAGAATAATTCATGCCGCAGCAGAAGGTGGTAGTACGCCCATTGACGGTGCGTGGCTACAATTGGATGACGAAGAAGGCCTGGAAACCGAGAGTCGGCAACTTCGCAGCCTGGGGTTTAAAGGACGGATAGCTCTGCATCCGAAACAGATCGCAGCGATACTGCGTTCATTTACACCGAATGCGAAGACGATCGCACAAGCGAAAGAAGTGCTCGACGCGGTCACGCAAAATAAGGCCGGCGCATTCCAGGTCAATGGACTGATGGTTGATGAGCCGGTAATCAAACGTGCCCGCCGGGTACTGGAATCTGTCGGAATATCCCATTCCGACGTAACAAAGTAACTGGGAGACCCGATGACTTACGGAACGGAAAAAGTAGGGCCAAACCGATTTAGGGAAGTGCTGGGCAGAGACTACGAAGATTTTCAGGTCGGCCATATTTATGAACACCGGCCCGGCCGAACTCTGCTGCAGGCTGACAATACCTGGTTTACGCTTCTTACAATGAATACGCATCCGGTGCACTTTGACCTCAACTACGCGGCGGAGGCTGAATTCAAGAAGCCGTTGATGAATAGCACGTTGACGCTTGCCGTCGTTACCGGGATGAGTGTGAGCGATACAAGCCATCGCGCAATCGCCAACCTTGGTTGGGACAAAATACGTCTGATTGCACCGGTCTTCGACGGCGACACGCTCTACGCGGAAAGCGAAGTGCTGAGCAAAAGACCCTCCAAGTCACGACCCGGACAGGGCATTGTGACAATAAGAACCAGCGGCATAAATCAGCACGATCAACCGGTAATCACCTTCGAGCGATCATTCCTGATCGCGCAGCGCGCCAGTTCAACAGGTGACTAGTGTTCGGCGCGAACAGACTCGCACGCCAACATCGCTTCTAAGACAACACGTAATCGGGCAGTAGCAGGGACAGGCTGGGAAATACCGTAACCAGCAATAACGAAAACAGAAGTATCAAGGCGAACGGCCAAATACCTCGAACAATCTCAGCCATCGATGCATTGCTGGTGGTCGATAACGCAAACAGAGTGAGGCCAACAGGCGGTGTAATCGTGGCAATCTGCATGTTGACGATAACGATTACAGCGTAATGTACCGGGTTGATACCCAATGCAAGCATGATCGGCAGTACGATTGGAAGAGTAATAAGAATCACGGAAATGACTTCCAGGAATATACCCAGGAAGAGCATCGCGATATTCATAATTAAAAGAAACTTCCAGGTTGAGATATTGCTGGATACTACAGCTTGCAACAATGTCTCAGATACCTGGGATGCGATGATCCAGTGGCTGAAAGCAAACGACATCGCAACGATAAACATGATCCGAGCGGTATTCGTAACTGACTTTGTCAGCAGTTCCATTAGCGATCGCCACTTTATGTCGCGGTAGATAAACAGTCCGCCACACATCGAAATAATCGCGGCAAGCGCCGCAGCTTCAGCCACGGTTACGACACCGCCATAAATTCCACCAAGAATTAGTACAGGGATTGATAAGGCAGGCAAGGCCTCAACATGCAGTCGGAGCACCGCACGTCTGTCCGGTCGTCCATGGCTTGTCAAGTTATGGCGTCGACCATAGTAGATGACCAGCAGCGAAAACAGCGCGACCTGAATCAAGCCGGGTATCACACCCGCGAGGAACAATCGGGGCACGGAAGACCCGGTGACATACCCATACACTATTAGCGCAATACTGGGCGGTATCAGTATGCCGAGCGTACCGGATGCGCCCACAACACCGAGTGCAAACTCGCGGGGATACGCGCGCTCTGTCATCGCGGGAATAAGTATCGCGCCTAGCGCAATAACCGTCGCGGTTGATGAGCCCGAGATGGCGGAAAAACCAAGCGCCGCGAAGACGCAGGCCAGTCCAAGGCCGCCCTTTAACCAGCCAGTCCACACATCTGCCAACTCAACGAGGACACGCCCAGCACGACTATGTTCAAGAAACGTGGTGGCCAATACGAAATACGGAATTGCAATCAGGCTATCGGAATTAAGATGATCCAGGACAACCTGAGCCAGCCCACCGACGGTGTCGCCCGACAGAAAAAACAAGATTAGTGCAGAACCGCCCAGCGCGACATAAATCGGAATACCCAATAATATGAAAGCCCCAAGCAGGGCACCGATGCCCAGTAGCGTCAGCAAGTTGCACAACTCCTTGTGAAAGCAGCCGGTTGATTAAACTTCTGCACGGGCTTGCCGGATAAGTTTTATTGACATATACAAACGGCCCGCATATCGGCAGGAAATCGACGCGAGCCCAATTGGCAGGCAGAGGTAGTACACCCACATTGGCAAAGCGAGGCTGCTATCACTCCGCTCGCCAAGCTGCAACGCAAACTGAACGACCTGTATTCCGCCCACCATCACGGCCAGGCAAAAGAGCATGGCGCAGAAATCCTGTAAAACGGCAAAATACAGCGTCCATTTTTTTGAAAGCAGGCTGGTCAGCAGATCGGCCTTTACGTGATCGGAGTCCATGACCGCACGAGCGCCGGCAAGGAAAAATGCCCAGGTAATCAGGTATACGACCATCTCGCCCGGCCAATCGAGTGCATATTGTGGCGCCAGATATCGTGAAACAATTGCAAACAAGGACAACAACAGGCTTAAGGACGTCAGCGTTCCGATGACGACCAGTTCGACCCGGTCATAGCTTGCGAGGAATTTCGAAAAACGGGGGCTAGTCACTCAGGCTGCACCGCTCGGACGCATCGCATCCAGCACATCTGCCGCAGCTGAAACCAGAGGCATATCCATGCCAAGCTCCCTGGCCAGCATGATTGAGTGATCGAGTAATTCGTCGTGATGTGCCGACGACAAGGGTTCGACATCGCTAAAAATCTCGATGCCATTCTCTACGAGCTCAGCTCGCGCGCTCTCCTGTCGTCGTTGCGCCAGAAGCCGGGACTCATCAACGATGCTCTCCCAGACTGCTGTTATTGTTCGTCGATCTGATTTGGCCAAGGAATTCCAGGTACGTAAGCTAATTAGTGGCACGTAGCCGAGGTAGCTGGATCGCTCCTCATAGCAATAACGAATGCCGGATTCCCACATTTGCCCTGACCGCAGAGTCTCGTGCGTTGTTTGAACGGCATCGACATTTCCTTGAGAAA